>NZ_CASGGV010000314.1:0-41919 GCF_949319125.1 Frankia sp. Hr75.2
AAACTCCGCCCGGATGTTCGACAAGATGCAGACCTACGCCCTACACCGGGTTGCGATCTTCGTGGCAAATCGTCACAAACGTAGCCGGGCATGGGGCTGGCGGGTCGTGGCCTACGCCTCACCCGACCACTTCGGGCTGCTCAACCTTGGCGGGGCCGTGCTCGCTCCCAGACCAAACCGCCCCTGGAGATCACCGAATGCCAGCGGTGAAAGACGTCGGTGAGCCGTGTGCGGGAGAACCGCATGCACGGAATCGACGGGAGGGAGCTGGAAACGGAACGGTCATCCGTCACCGCGCCAGCTCCCTACCTGCGCAGCGACACCCAGGGCGCGGTCGACGGCGATCGGACGGCAAGCACGAGCTACTGCCGGCCGGTGCCGCGTCGGCAACTCGCGCACGCGGTCGCCACGTCTTGAAGCACAACAAGACGAGGAGGGTGGACGGGCACCGCTACGCATGCGGCTGACACCACTCAACCCCCTCTGCCCCGCGATCGACCTGCTCGAGGATCTCCTGTATGACATAAGGGGCTGCGGATCGAACCTGACTATGCCCACGCGCTTGCGCCCGGCTGGACGATCCTCGCGATCGGCTGAGCGATCCCGCACCGGCAGGCCGCGTCGGCACGCTCACGGGCTCACCACTGTTCGTTGCGAGCGGCTTCGGGTCCGGTGATCCGGCTGAGCAGCGGCAGGGTCGAGGCGATGACCGCGAGCGAGGCGACCGTGCCGGCGAGGACGACAAGGTAGTACTCCGCCTGCGGCGGCTGGATCGTCGCGTCGAGTTGCGCCCGCAGGAAAAGGTGAGCGGCGAGCAGTCCAGCGCCGGCCGAGACGACGGCGCTGACCAGCAGCGGGAGCGCGCTCTCCAGCAGCACGACACGGCGCAGCACGGCCAGTGGCGTGCCGGTCAGGCGTAGCAGGCTGAACGGGCGTCTGCGTTCGGCCAGTCCGCCGACGACGCTGACAGCGAGGCTACAGCCGGCAATCGGCAGCGTCGTGATGATCACTACGTCGGCCAGTCGTCGGTAGTTGTCGAGCTGGCGCGATCCATCTGTGCGCCATTCACTGAGAGTCAACGACGGATACGTCGTGGGGATGGCCAGCGCCAGTACGGTACGAGCTCGCTCCACCGCCTCGGTCGTCGCGTCGGTGCCGACAACGATGGCATTGAGCGGGACCTGTGACAGCCCTGCGGTCGACACACCGACTACCGGCCAGGTGGCATTGGACATCGGTGTCGAGGTCGCGACGACCCCGCCACCGAAGTCGGGGTTGACAGCCGCGACAGCCGAGCCGGCCGCGGCTTCGGGACAGCTACCCAGCGCCGGCACCGCGGCGAGCTCGGCGCACGACACGACCGGGCCCTGGACGGAGCTGGCGTGGATCAGTGCCACTCCGGAGACGCCAGGTATGACCGAGAGCGCTGCCATCGCCTCGTCGGGCAGGTCGGTGGCCGGGTCGGCGGCGAACTCCTGATCGAACAGCCGCTGGACGACCGTTCCGGCGGCGATGGCCGAGTCCGGCGCCGATCCGGTGTTGTGGGCGAGGATCCCGCTGGTCACGCCAAGGGCGCAGGTGCCCACGAACAGGGCGAGTACCAAACCGCCAATCGCGCGGAAGCCGGCCTGGGGATCGTCGGCGAGCCGGCGCCCGGCCACGAGGGCGGCCGGGCGTCTGGCCCGCCGAACCGCCAACCGGGAGCCGAGCATCGTCAGCCAGGGCCCGGCCACCACCAGACCGATCATGATCGACAATATGCCGGTCAGGTACGCCAATGCCTGGAGGCCGGTGTCGCTGCTGTCGCCGATGTCGCTGGCGTAGGCGAGAAAGCCGAGTTCGCCGACGCCGGCCAGCAGCGGGGCGGTACGCCAGGCGCTGGGCGGGCGCGGGGTGGCTCGGCGCGTGACGCCCAACGGGGAGATGGTGACGCGCCGCAAGGCGATCCGGGCCGCCACCGCCGCCGCGACCGGAATACCGAAGGCGACGAGTAGCGCGTCGGCTACGCCGACCGATAGATCCTCGGTGAAGAAAGGGGTGCCGGTGAAGGGAATCCCCGCCAGCGCCGGACGCAACGCGAAGAACAGGCCGAATCCCAACCCCACTCCGGCACTGGCGGCGACGGTCGACTCGACGGTGGACAGCACCGAGATCTGTCTCGGTGTGGCACCGACCAGGCGCATCGCGGCGAAGCGCTGCTCCCGGCGGGCCGCGGCGAGCCGGGTCGCACTGCCGATGAAGACCATGACCGGGAACAGCAGCGCGGCGACCACGACCGACAAGATCAGAGTCATGCCGTCAGGGTCGATGCCCACCCCGAACGCGCAACCGTCGATGCAGGCGCCGGGCGAGGTGGTGCTGATGCCGGTGACCTGGACCGCTCCCGCCTGCCGTGCCAGGTCGGCGACGCTCCGGCCGACAACGACCAGCAACGAGGTGGGCGACGGCAGCGCCGCGTCCCCGATCGTGCCCACCAGAGTCGCGCCGAAGCGGTCGCCGAGCTGGGTGTCGGGCGTGTCCCGCAGCAGTCTTGCCAGCTCCGGCGAGGCGTAGAACTCCCCTGGCCCGGGCAGCCCGGTGATGCCGGGCGGAACCGGCGAGTCAGGGCCGGTGGCAGCGACATCGACCCGCCCGATCCGCTCGCCTCGGAAGTAGTCGGCCCGCACGTGCCACCACAGCGGATCGCCTGCTGTGGGCCCCACCGCCGGCCCGATCCCGGTCGCCGACTCGGCGTCCGCTGGTCCAGCGCCCACCCGTGCGGCGCCCGCTGGTTCAGCACCCGCGGGCGCGTCCGATCCCGCGAAGCCGGTCTCCAGCCAGGCGTACCGAGCGTTCTGGTTGTCGAGGGCGTTGATGCCGGCCGACGTCGTCAGGAGCAGACCGACGCCGATCCCCACCGCGACGGCGATGAGTGCCAGCCGGGCGACCGCCTCCCGGCCCCCAGCGACAGCGAGTCGAAGTCCGAGGCGGATCACGAGGCGACCAACCCCACGGAGGTCACTTTGCCGTCCCTGACGATGATCTCGCGGTCGGCATAGGCGGCGACCCGTGGTTCGTGGGTGACCAGGACGACGGTCGTCCCCTGTTGCCGCGCCGATGTGGTCAGCAGCTCCATGACCTGTTCGCCGGTCAGCGAGTCCAACGCTCCGGTCGGCTCGTCGGCGAACAGCACGTCGGGCCTCGCGACCAGTCCCCGGGCCAGGGCGACCCGCTGGGCCTGCCCACCCGACAGCTCCCCGGACCGCCGGCGCCGCAGTCCCTCCAGGCCGAGCCGGTCGAACCACGGGTGGGCCTGGTTCAGCGCGTCCCGGCGCCGGGCACCGTTCAGCAGCAATGGCAGTGCGACGTTCTCCTCGGCCGTCAGCTCGGGGACGAGCTGGCCGAACTGGAACACGAATCCGAAGGACTCGCGGCGAAGGACGCTGCGGTCCCGCTCGTTCATCGTGTCGATGCGCCGGCCGGCGAACCGGATCTCCCCGGCGTCCGGGGTGAGGATGCCGGCCAGACAATGCAGCAGCGTCGACTTGCCAGACCCGCTCGGGCCCGTCACCGCCAGGATCTCGCCGGCCGCGACCGTCAGGTCCACGCCACGCAGAGCCGGTGTCTGACCGAAGGACAGCGCGACTCCGCTGGCCTCGATGTCGGGGCCGGTCGGTTCGGCATCGGTGCCACCGCCGGTGACTCTCGTCGGCGTCATCCGCACACCACTTTCGCGAGGGCGTCGAGCCGGGCCGTGGTGACGTCGATCCAGCGGAGGTCCGCCTCGAGGTGGAACAGTCCGTAGTCGGCGAGCAGCGAGTCGACCACCTCGCCGGACCGGCGCAGCTCGGTCAGCTCCCGCATCCGCCGCATGTGGGCGGCCCGCTGCACATCGAGGTAGGACTCGGCCGACCGTCCGGACATGATCGCCAGGACCACCTTGACGAACAGCACGGTCTGTAGGTGCGGCTCGGGCTCTACTGGTTCGGCCAGCCACACGTCGATCTCGCTCACACCGCGCTCGGTGATGACATACCGCTTACGGTCCGGGCCAGCCCCTGGCTCGGCGTCGCCGCCTTCCACCTTGCCATCCCGAACCAGCCTGCCGAGGGTCGCGTACACCTGCCCGAACGGCAGCGGCTTGCTCCTGCCGAAGAACAGGTCGTACTCCCGCTTGAGGTCGTAGCCGTGGCTTGGCTCGCGCTCGAGCAGGCCGAGCAGCGCCATAGGAACGCTCATACTTCGGATGTCTACACTCGATGTATACCCGTGGTCAATACTGACGAGACGTGGCCGCCGGCGCTGCGCTGGCCACAGATCCAAACTCCCGCTCGGTGCGGGCGTCGAGCCCTGAACGGTGACGGAGGTCCTCGGTCACCACCGTTCGGGTGACGATGGAACGCAACGGCGCCGTCCCACCGGAGCGGTTGAAGCGGTCGCTACCGCGAAGGCCGGCATGATCGACTATCGGCCATCCCGCGTTCCGTCTCTGGGTAGGTGGCCTGTCATGTCCGCCTCTCCCTGGCGCCCGCGATGCGCTTCTGGTCTGGGTGTCGGACCTGCGGCTGCTCGGTTATCTGTCTCCGGTGATATCGCTGCTTACGGATAGCGGCGTAGTATTGGTCAATGGTGATACCGGCAGGCGAGTACCAGGTGATCGCGGCACGGGACCTCGGCGCGGCGATCAAGTACTTCCGAACCTCCGCCGGGGTGACGCAGGTGGCCGCGGCCGAGGCGATGGGGGTCGGGCAGCCCTACATCTCGTCACTGGAGGCGGGCAGGTTCGGCAGTTCGCTGACACACGCGTTGCGGCTGTTGCGGTTCGTCGGGTGCGAGGTCGTCGTCCGGCCGAGGCGGGCCCGTGGCTGACCATCTGGTGGCCTGGCTCCACGAGACTCCTACGGCGGTCCTGACGCCTGGGCCGGAGTTCCGGATCACGCTGGAGTGGCGGGCCGAGGCGGTGGAGCGGTGGGGAGCGGGTAGCCCGGCGCTGTCGGTCGGGCTACCCGTCGGGGCGGTGATCGGCCCCCGGGACATGCGGGGTCTGGACTTCTTCGAGAACGTTCTGCCTGAGGGGCCGACGCTGCAACGGATGGCGGCTATGGCCGGGGTACGCCCAGCCGACACCTACGGGATCCTGAAAGCGTTCGGTCGCGACTGCGCTGGCGCGATCCAGGTGCTACCTGAGGGTGAGGAGCCAGGCGCCGGTGGCGAAGGCGGCTACAGCGTGATAACGTCCAATGACCTGCGCCGCGTCATCGGCGCGTTGGACGTCGCCCCGCTGGGGGTCGCGCCCGAGCGCGGGTTTCGTCCGTCCCTGGCCGGTTTCCAGCGCAAGGCGCTCTTGGGCCGCGCTGCCGACGGCGCCTGGCAGCTTCCGACGGGGGATGCCCCGTCAACGTGGATCCTCAAGCCTGACGGCCCGCACGCGATGGCCGCCAACGAGGCCACCTGTCTGGCGCTCGCCGCGGCCTGCGGACTGGAGGCGGCGGAAGGGGAACTGCTCGACGTCGCGGGTCTCCCGGTGCTGGCGGTCCGGCGGTTCGACCGGCGGGCGCGCGCCAGCGCGCGGCTCCCGGCCAGGGTGCACCAGGAAGACGGCTGCCAGGCGACCGCGACGCCACCAGGTATGAAGTATGAGGAACAGGGCGGTCCGTCGCTGCGCGACTTCGCCGATGTGCTGCGGACCTTCGGCGACCCCCGGGATGTCACCGCCCTGCTGCGCCGGGCGACGTTCAATATGGCCGTGGGCAACGCCGACGCGCACGCCAAGAACTTCTCGATCCTGCACGAGGCCGACGAACCGGCCGTCCGCCTCGCCCCGTTGTATGACGTGCTGTCGACGATCGCCCTTGAACTCCGCGACCATCTCGGACAGCCATTGCGAGCCGAGACCCACCTCGGCCAGCGCATCGGCGGGGAGGCCGACATACAGGCGGTGACCGCAACCAACCTCGTGGACGAGGCGACCGCATGGGGCCTGCGCCGACGGACCGCCACGGCCGTCGTGACCGACACGCTGGACCAGATTCTCGCGTCCATTCCGGACACTCCCGGAGACGACAGAGTCCTCGCCATCATCAAGCAGCAGACCGAGCGTGTCCGTCTCGGGAGGCCTTCCCCGTCGGCATGAAGGCGACGATCCGCTCCAGCTTTCGCCGCCTCCTGATCGTCAGTTCCACATGCACCGGCCCTCGGCGGCTGGGTTGGTTACGGCGGGCCGGAGAAGTTCCATTTCTGCGTGTCAGCCACCACCCGATCCGCTGGGCGAACTCCCGGTGACGGCCTGCACCTCCCGCTGTGTCCATTCACGGGTGGCGGCTCCGGTAGCCCCGTGCTGATGTTGGTTTAGGCGGTGAGAGCCGGCGTGGGGCTGGCTGCGCGCAGGACCGGCAGCCAGGGCCGGCCGGCCAGGGCGAGGCGGATGGCGTCGATGGCGCGGAGGCCGTGGTCGCGGGCGGAGACGAGGTAGGAACGCACGCGTAGGTAGGCGGCGAGGGTCGTGGGGGTGTGCCAGTAACCCGAGACGGCCTGGTGGCGTTTCGGGAAGCCTTGACACTTGTCCAGGGCCAGCAGCGGCTTGGTCGCGAACCCCACCCTGGCCGGCACACCCGCGGCCTTGCACCGTGCCCGGTCGTCGGTCCAGCTCGTGGGAAGGTACAGCTCCCGGTCGACGAAAGCCCGTCCCTTCCCGGAGACATAGGCGGCGAACACCCCGATCTGACAGTTCTCAATCCGGCCTGCGGTGCCGCTGTACTGCCGCTGCACCCCGGCCGAGGAGGTGCCTTTCTTGACGAAGCCGGTCTCGTCGACGACCAGGACGCCATCCGGCTCGGTCAGGTTCTCCACCACATACGACTGGACGACGTCACGCATCGCGTGGGCGTCCCAGGCGTACTCGTTCAACAACCGCTGCATCTTCTGCGGCCCGGCCTCACGGGTGAACTCCGCAAGCGTCCACCCGTTCTTCCGTTCCGTCCGAGACAACA
Source organism: Frankia sp. Hr75.2 (assembly GCF_949319125.1). Classification (NCBI taxonomy): domain Bacteria; kingdom Bacillati; phylum Actinomycetota; class Actinomycetes; order Frankiales; family Frankiaceae; genus Frankia; species Frankia sp. Hr75.2. Next base: position 6,969 of record NZ_CASGGV010000314.1, read on the forward strand.
ACCCTGCCACATAGGCCCGCGCCTGCGCACGCGGCTGATCGGACCGGAAACAGTCCGCCACCCGGCCGAACAGCTCCTCCAGCCCCGCCTCCCACACCGCCACGTCCGTCCCGGATACGCTACGTGCCGCGGCCACCGCGGCTTCTTCTTTTATTTTCACAGACTACGGAGAATCACGCGGTGGCCGCCCCACGCCACACGCCACGCCGTATCCGCGACGAGAGACCACACAGCGATCACTGGGGCTGTAGTACTACCCAACCATCCCCTCCCCCCCGCCAGTGAAAGCCCGGGGATGAACAGGTCAGTGAGCGGCTGGTCGGTTTTCGGCGGTGGCGGGTGTGGTGGGCCATTGGGCGGTGTGGTCGCGGGTGATCGGCTGTCCGGTGACCTCGAAGCGGTGTCCATCGAGGTGGGTGATCGTGACTTCGACGGGGCGTCGGGTGGTACCGCTGATCGAGATGCGGGTGAGGACGAGGAGGGGGGTGCCGCGGGAGACGCCGAGGTCGCGGGCCTGCTCGGGGGTGGCCGCTGCGGCGCCGACGCGGGGGTGCCAGGTGAGGGGGCCGTGGCCGAGGTCGTGTTCGAGGCGGTCGTAGATGCCTCCCGGCCCGGTGGAGGCGGCTTCGAGGATGGTGCCGCGGGCCAGGTGGGCGGGTAGGTAGGAGTCGGCGATCTGGATCGGGTGGCCGTCGGGACCGACGACCCGGTGGCGTTCCAGCACGTCGCTGCCGACGGGGACGTCGAGGAGGCGGGCGATGTGCGGGGGCGCGGGCAGCCAGCGGCGCGTGGGCGGCGCGGTCAGGCGCCAGTGCCCGGCGGCGGCGTTGAAGATGTAGCCGAACTCGTTGCGCCGGACGTGGCCGCCGACATCGACGGGCTGCGGTGGCTCGGTGGGGTCGAGGACGAGTGCGCCGGAGCGGTCGACGATCCGGATGCGGCCTTCGAGCGCCAGCAGGCCGAGCGCTTCGGTCACGACGCCCCGGCCCACGGAGAACTCCGCGGTCAGCTGACTGTGACCGGGCAGACGGCTACCCATCGGATAGGGGGTGGGGTCGGCGTTGAGGCGCCGGCGCAGTTCGGCGGCGATCTCCTCATATCTGGCCATACCGGCACTCCTCGTCACTGAAACTGTACCGGTACTGTTCTCGATCGCCAGATCGGATCACCTTAGCTGTACCGGTACAGGCGACGTTACCAGTGTGTAACGCCACGGCGGGTGAGGTGCTCGATGGCAGCTGATCAATACCAGGAGTCGACGTACGGCGATGCGATCGCCGACACCTACGACGATCTTTATGGCGCGTTCGTCGCCGACCCCGTGCAGATCAAGGTGCTCGCCGAACTCGCCGGCGACGGCCCGGCGGTCGAGATCGGCTCGGGCACCGGCCGGGTCGCTCTCCCCTTGGCCCGCATGGGAGTTCCGGTCGTGGGGATCGACGCATCCAGCGAGATGACCCGCCAACTTCACCGTTCCGCCCTGGTGGAACATCTTCCGGTCACCGCGGTCGAAGCCGATGCCGCGACCTTCACCGTCGCTGACCCGGTTCGGCTGGTCTACGCCGTGTTCAACACGTTCTTTCTCCTCGCCGACCGCGACGTCCAGTCCCGGTTCCTGCTTCAGGCCGCGAAGGCCCTCCGCGACGGCGGGGCGCTGATCGTGGAGACGTTCGTGCCCAGGCCCGGACGGCTGCCCGACGGGCCGCATCCCGGCGTGTTCCCCGCCGACTCCGCGGTGGTGGTCAAGCAGCGCAGCACCGAGCGCGTGGTGCTGTTCGCCGCCACGAACATCCCCTCCGAACGCACTTTCGAGTACCACGAGATCGTGTTGGCCGACGGTGCACCGGTCCGGATGTACCCGGGCCGCATGCGCTACCTGTGGCCCGAGGAGATCGACGCCATGGCGGCATCCACGGGCCTCACCCTCGCGCACCGGTGGGGCGACTGGGACGCCACCGCCTACGACCCCATGACCGCCCGCAAGCACATCTCGGTGTACCGCCGCTGAGCGGTCGCCACGATCAACCGCGAGGGGTTCCGTGGCGGTCGCGCGCTCCGGCCGCCAGCTCGCGGCAGACCACGGCGAAATCGAGACCGGCGGCGTGCAGCCCCATCGGCCAGGTACTCGTGTCGGTCATGCCCGGGGCCACATTCACCTCCAGGAACTGCGCCACACCGTCCCCGTCGACGATCAGGTCGGTGCGGGACAGGTCCCGCAGCCCCAACACCCGGTGCGCCGTGACCGCGGTCTCGGCGGCGGCGCGCAGCACCTCCGTGTCGAGGCGGGCCGGGGTGAAGAAGGAGGTGGCGCCCGCGGTGTAGCGGGCCGCGTAGTCGTACACCCCCGTCGCCGGCTCGATCTCGACGGCCGGCAACGCGACCGGCCCCTCACCGGTATCGATCACACCGACGGCGATCTCAACACCGGCGACGGCCCGTTCGATCAACGCCGAGTCGTGATAGCCGAAACAGCTCATCAGCGCCTCCGCGAGCCCACCCGCGTCGTCGACCCGGCTGACCCCGAACGCCGATCCACCCGCGCGCGGCTTCACCACGACCGGCAGTCCCAGCCGGCTGACGATCCGCTCGATCAGCGCGGCGGCTCCCAGGTCATGGAACGCCTCGCGGGGCAGCGTCACCGCCGCCGGTGTCGCCACCCCCGCGGCACCGACAGCCGCCTTCGCCGTCGCCTTGTCGAACGCCACCCGACAGGCCGGTGGCCCGGCGCCCACGTAGGGCAGGTCGTACAGATCCAGCACTTCGCGGATCGTGCCGTCCTCACCCGAGGTCCCATGCAGCACCGGGAACACCACCTCGGGCGGATCGGCCGCCAGCGCGGGCAGCGTCGCGGCATCGACGTCAGCCAGATCGGCCTCAACCCCGATGCGGGCCAGCGCGTCACGCAGCCGTCCCCCCGAATGCAGAGACACCTCCCGTTCGGGCGACAACCCGCCGGCGAGGATCAGCACACGGCCCAGATCAGTCATCGTCGCGTCCTTCACGGTGTCGGGCACATCAGGGACGGGAAGCGAAGGTGTCACGAAGGTCCAGCTCATCCCGCACAACCCGGCCCAGCCGGCCGACCCCCTCGCGGATGCGCTCCGGCGACGGGTAGCAGTACGACAACCGCATGCTGCCACCACCCGACCCGTCGGCGTAGAAACCGACCCCGGGAACGTAGGCCACCCGGGCGGCGATCGCCCGCGGCAACATTGCCTTGGTGTCCACCCCGCCCGGCAGCGTCAACCAGACAAAGAACCCGCCGTCCGGCCGAGTCCAGGTCGCCCCGGAAGGCATCACCTCGGCCAGAGCGTCGAGCATGGCGTCGCGGCGCTCCCGGTACATCTCCCGGAACGCCTTCACCTGCTCCGCCCACGGCTGGGTCGCCAGATACCGCTCAACCGCCAGCTGCGTGAACATCGACTGCGACAAGATCGCCGACTCCGCCGCCAATACCAGCCGGGCCGTCACCGCCGCAGGAGCCAGCGCCCACCCGACCCGCAGCCCCGGAGCCAACGTCTTCGAGAACGACCCCAGATACACCACATCGTCCGAGGCGTCCGCGCGCATCGCCCGCACCGGCTCCCCCGTGAACGACAGCAGCCCGTACGGGTTGTCCTCGACCACCAGCACCCCCGCGCGCCGGCACACTTCGATCACCTCGGCCCGCCGCGGCGGCGTCAGCGTGATCCCCCCGGGATTCTGGAACGTCGGCACCGTGTAGAGCAGCTTCACCCGGGCGCCTTCGGCGGCCAGCCGCTCCAACGTCTCCGCGAGAGCGGCCGGCGACAGGCCGTCGCCGTCCATCGGCACGTGCACGATCCGCGCCTGGTACGCCGCGAACGTGTTGATCGCCGTGACGTAGGTCGGCCCCTCGGTGACGACGACGTCGCCCGGGTCGATGAACACGCGGGTGAGCAGGTCCAGCGCCTGCTGCGACCCGGCGGTCACCACCACGTTGTCGGGATGGGCGTCGGTGATGCCCTCCATCGCCATCACGTCACAGATCCGCGCCCGCAGCCCCGGATCGCCCTGCGCCGAGCCGTACTGAAGCGCCACCGCACCCCGGCTCAGCACCAGCTCCGACACCGTCGCCGCGACCGCGTCCAACGGAAGTACGTCGACCGGAGGCATGCCCCCCGCGAGCGACACGATCTCGGGACGGGATGCCACCGCGAACAACGCCCGAACCTCGCTCGCGATCATCCCCTGGGCACGCTGCGCGTACCGATCCCGCCACCGATCCAGAGTCACGCTCCGCAACGCTACCTGTCGTACCCACCCCACCGCACACCGGGCCGCCACCCGCCTGGTGGTCCTGCGAGCGGTCCTGTGAGCGGGGCGGCGAGTGCGCAGGATCTTGTGCTATATCAACGCCTGGCGGCGGCCCGATCTACTCGCGTAGCCGGTCGATGAGCTTGGTGAGATTGCGGACCTGGGTCGAGTCGCCGCCGAACGTGGCCAGCAGCATTCGGCGGACGCCTTCGAGCTCGGCGAGGGCTTCGTCGCGGTGGCCGGTGCCGGCGAGCAGCTGGGCGATCGTGACGCGGGCGTCGCGGATTCTGTCCGGCTCATCGTCGCTCGCCGCCGGGTCGGCGTGCTGGACGTAGAACCGCAGCTGAGGGAGGGCCTCGTCGGGTTTCCCGACCTGCGCATAGCCGATACCGGCGTGGTAGGCGCAGTTGAGGACCCAGGGGTGGCTCGGCTCCAGGCCCCACCGGCGGTACTCGTGCCCGACCGCGGCGAAGAGCGGGGCCGCGCGGCTGTACTCGTCGGCGAAGAACAGCGTGGCGGCGAGGATCTCCCGGAGCTCCAGAGCGCGGGCAGGGTCCTCGGCTCCCCGTTCGACGCCATCCTCGACGAGGCTGATGGCCTCGGCGGGACGGTCGCTGTCGAGGAGCGCGTGGACGTTGGCGCGAAGCTGGTCGACGGCCGCGTTGGAGAGCCGGGTCCGGGGCCGGGGCCGACGGGCGGCGGGCGGCGGGGATGCGGCGCCGGGGTGGGGCAAGGAGCGGGTGTCGGAAGGGGCGCGTCGGGTCGCGGCCGTCGCCGGTCGGCTCGTCAGCTGGGTGTGCTCGGCCGTCTCGCCCGCCGGGGCCGCCAGGCGCGCCCGCGGAGGATGGCCCGGATACCAGCGGGACGAGGACGTTGTAGACAGCCTCGGCGGTGGGGCGCTCCCGGGGCTCCTTCGCCAGCATGTCGGCGACGAGCGAGCCGAGCTCCGGGGGGATCCCGGAGCGATGGGCCCGGACCGGCGGTGACGCCGTCTGGACGTGCTGCGCGCGCAGCGAGTTGTCGGGGCGGTCGTAGAACGGGCGGTCACCGGTGAGCAGCTCGAAGAGCAGACAGCCGAGGGAGTAGATGTCGGAGGCGGTGGTGACGACCTGGCCGAGATGCTGCTCGGGTGACATGTAGGGCGGGGTGCCGACGGTCTTGTCGATCTGGGTGAGGCGGGGCAGGGCGCCGGCGCCGCGCAGAATGGCGATGCCGAAGTCGAGGACCTTCACCAGGCCGCCGTCCACGACCATGATGTTGGCCGGCTTGATGTCGCGGTGGACGATGTCGACGCGGTGGACGTCGGCCAGCACGGCGGCGATCTGGGCGGCGACGGCCGCCGCCCTGGCCAGGTCGAGCGGCTCGGTCTCGTAGTCGGTTCCGTCGATGAGGGCTTCGAGGCTGGAGCCGCGCAGCAGCTGCATGACGAGCCAGAGCCGGGGGCTGCCGTCGGGGTTCTTCTCGGAGCCGGTGTCGTAGACGGCCGGGATGCCGGGGTGTTCGAGCTGCGCGGTGGTGCGGATCTCGCGGAGGAAGCGCTTACGGTCGCGCTCCAGCTGGTCGAGGATCTCGACGTTCTCCGGGCTGTCCGGCGAGGTGGGGACCTGTCCGGCGGGGGACTGCCGGAGCACCTTGATGGCGACCGGCCGGTCGAGGCGCTCGTCGTAGCCGTAGAAGACCTGGCTCATCCCGCCGCGGCCGAGCTCCCCGTCGACCCGGTAACGCCCGCCGAACCGCCGTTTTCCGTCGAGCTCGCCCGCCGGGCCTTCCGTTCCGGTATCCGCCGTTCCGGTATCCGCTGTACCTACTGGACCCGCACTATCCGCCACGATATCCCCCTCGCAGTCCAGGTGATATTTATATCAGCCGATACTGGCGGGCCCCGATCCGGTGGTTTCCCGGAGCATCTCGGCGCGGAGGCGGGCCAGGGCCTCGTCGCGCGCGGGTTCGGTGATGATCCGGTAGGCGCGCTTGCGCGCCGCCTCCTTGATGGCCTTCTGGAACTCGGTGTTGTCGAAGTAGAGCTTCATGAAATCGGTGTTGCGCTCGGCGTTCTCGGCGACGATATCGTCGAGCCGGTCGTCGGCGACCTGCCCGAAGCGGGCCTCGTCGTTCATCAGCGCGATCTGCTGCATCTGGGTGTCCTCGACCAGGCCGAGAACCTGCTGGTAGACGAGTATCTGGTCGGAGGTGCCGAGGCCGAGACCGAACCGGTCGTTGAGCTCGTCGATGACCGTCGACAGCTTGACCAGCTCGGGTTCCTGGAAGCCGCCGCCGTCGGCCGCGTGGCCGCGGACGTCCCGGTCGCCGACCGGCGACAGTGACATGTTGTGCTTGCCGGTGAACTCGAGGCGGTAATGGGTCAGGTCCGCGTCGCCGATGTCGACCGACGCGGCCGGCCGGCCCGGCAGGCGAATCAGCAGGATGCGGCCGTACTGGTAGAGCCGCTCCAGGTCCGGGTCGCCCCAGTCGACGATCTGCGCGATGAGGCTGTACGCGCGGACGTAGTCCGTGAGCGCCTTGCGGAAGCCCTCGCGCTCGTCGTCCGTGGGCAGCGCGGCGAACCGGTCGAGAGCGGGCTGGATGTACAGATGAAGCTGGGCGTGCAGCTTCCGCTCGGCGGCGTCGGTCATCCTGGCGGGGGTCGCCTCGGCCAGCACCCGGATGAACGACTCCATCTCGGAGGCGACGAGCAGCTCGTACTCCATGACCTTGCGCTGCCGGTCGTAGAGCAGGTTCGGGTCGGTCGGCGGCGTGATCGTCGTCTCGTACCAGTCCGCGAACGAGGCCTGGATGTCCTCCACCTCGTTGACGAAGTCGAGGATCCGGACGTCGTCCTGCGACTTGAGCGGGTGGATCCGGTTCAGCCGCGACAGCGTCTGCACCGCGTTCACGCCCGTCAGCGGCTTGTCGACGTACATGCCGCACAGCAGCGGCTGGTCGAAGCCGGTCTGGTACTTGTCGGCGGCCACGAGAATCCGGTACTCGTCCTGACCGCGGTCGGCGGCGTGCGGGTCGTCGGCCTTGGTGTAACCGAACTTCTCCGGCAGCTGGGCTTCGGGGAAGCCGTTGAGCTGGGGCTCGGTGAACTCGGCCTCGGTGGCGTCATCCGTCAGCTTCCCGGAGAAGGCGACCAGCGTGCCGCAGTCGGTGAACCCGGAGTCGTCGACGAAGCGGCGGATCGCCTGGTACAGGTCGAGCGCCTGCTGCCGGCTGCCCGTGACGACCATCGCCTTCGCCCGGCCGCCGAGCCGGCCCGAGATGTTCTCCCGGAAGTCCTCGACGATCAGACGTGCCTTCTGCGCCGCCGCCGTCGGGTGCCGCTCGGCGAACTGGACGAGCTTCCGCTTCGCCTTCTTCTCGTCGACGTCCGGATTGGAGATCGCCGAGTTCTGCTGCTCGATGGCGGCATTGCGCAGCCGCCACTTGGTGTCGTAGGTGAGGTAGTTCGCCAGGACGTCGAGGATGTAGCCCTCCTCGATCGCCTGCCGCATCGAGTAGACGTGGAACGGTACCTTCATGCCCTGCTCACCGCTGTGCGGGTTCACCCGCTCCGGGTCGAGGGTGCCGAACAGGTCCAGCGTCCCGGCCTTCGGGGTGGCGGTGAACGCGAAGTACGACAGGTTGGGCTGCTTGCCACGCACCCGGGTCTGGTAGGTCGCCAGATCCTCGTCCTCCGCGCGGACGGCGTTCGCGCCGAGAGCCTCCTTGAGTTTCTTCGCCGACTCACCGCCCTGGGACGAGTGCGCCTCGTCGATGATCACTGCGTACCGGTGATCCTGCAGCCCCAGGCCGGCGATCTTGTCGAGGACGAAGGGGTACTTCTCCAGCGTCGAGATGACGATCTTCGAGGTGGAGTCGCCGAGGGCGGCGGCGAGCTGCGCGGAGTCCTGATCGATCTTCTTGACGACGCCGGGGGTGTGGTCGAACTGGTAGATCGTGTTCTGGAGCTGGCGGTCCAGGACGACCCGGTCGGTGATCACGATCGTCTTGTGGAACACCGGCTGGTTGTCCGCGTCGAACAGGTTCGACAGGCGGTGCGCGAGCCAGGCGATCGTGTTCGACTTGCCGGAGCCGGCCGAGTGCTGCACCAGGTAGCTGTGCCCGGCGCCGCTGCCCCGGGCGTGCTCGACCATCTTCTGCACCGCGTCCCACTGGTGGAACCGGGGGAAGATCCGCGCCAGTTCGTGGACGCTGGTCTTCGCGCCCTTCTTCTCCGGCGCCTGGACGTGCAGGAACCGCTGCAGGATCTCCAGCCAGTTGTCCCGCTGCCAGACCTGCTCCCACAGGTAGGCAACGGGGTACGAGCCGGGCGCCGGGGACGGGTTGCCGGCGCCTCCCGAGCGCCCCGGGCCGTTAGAGCCGATGTTGAACGGCAGGAACTCGGTATCCCGGCCCTTGAGGCGTGTCGCGACGAACGCCCTGTCCGGGTCGACCGCGAAGTGGACCAGCGCCCGCTTGGCGAAGAACAGCTCCCGCGGGTCGCGCTCGCGGTACTGGCTGATCGCGTGCTCGGCGGCGTTCTGACCGGTGTTCGGGTTCTTCAGCTCGACGGTCGCCACCGGCAGGCCATTGACGAACAACGCGAGGTCGACCGACTGGTTCGGGCTACGGGCGCTGTAGCGGAGCTGACGGGCGACCGTCAGCACGTTGGCGTTGTACTCCTTGAGAGCGTCGGCGGCGAGCAGATGGCCGGGCCGAAAGTAGGCCAGGTCGATCTGCACCCCGCGGTCCCGCACCCCCTGCCGCAACACGTCCAGCGCCCCACGCGCATCCACCTCAGCCGCCACCCGCTGGCAGAACTGCCGATGCGCCACCACCCTGTCGCCATACAGGTCGACGAGCCGATCCCAGCTCCGCGGCTGCGTGGCCCCGATGAACCGAATCATCTCGGCGGTGTCGAGCCCCAGCTCCGCACTGAACCCCACCGTCGCCTGCCCACGCTCCCACCCCCGCGCAAGCAGCTCCAACTCAACTCTGGCCTCGAACGAGCCCTCGGTGTGCGCTCCCGGGGTCATGCGGTAACATCTCCAGATGGCACTGAGCTGCGCGCGGTTGTCACATCAATCTGCCCGGTCACAGCGGCCATTATTAGAGCCTGTCGGCGTTCTGTAAGGAGAGAGAGCTGGCTGTCGATTGCTTCAGTCAGTGAGGCCACCTGAGTACGCGCGGCTGACAGATCGGCGACCACCTTACTCTGGATCGATAGTGGTACGTTCGGGATCGGCCATCTTTTAATTTCCTCCGTCTTCAGGTTTGCCATCGACTGTGAAGTGCCGTGGGAAGCCTCGGCGCACATATCGCGGATTTTTGTCGAGAGGGAGACAAAGACCAGGAAATTCGCCATCAGATCTGATGTAATTGAAACCCGAAAAATCTTGTCGCAGATTAGCAGTTTCTTGCGAGGTGAGACCGCGACTGCAGCTGCTCCGACCAGCTGAGGCGTATTTGCGCGAGTGATTAGCAAATCTCCAGGTCTAACCTCGTAGCGAGATTCAGATTTGACTTCTGTCGGCAATTGCTTATTCTCGTCTTCGACAAATACGCCATTCTTGACGGCGCTGACCTTCAAAACACCCCACTTTCCTGGGGTGGCTGGGAAATTATCGCATTGTGGACTAGTGCCTTGCTCGATAGAGTGGATCATGCGGCGGAATGGGCGAGTCCCATGGCGCTCGCTTAACTCGTCCATCTCTAGATCGAGTTGAGCTACTAGTCGCGCCTTGGCGGCGCTGCGTACCTCTGCCTGCAAAGCTCGAACTTTGTCGATTCGAGCGGTCTCGGAGTCGAGGAAGTTGGCGATGCGGCGCTGCTCGTCGAGTGGAGGCCTGGGAATTAGAAGGTTCCCTACCTGCTCGGCATTGAGATTCGCTTGCGTGTTACTTCTCGCTTGTTCCAGGAGGTTTGGCCTTAGTGAGGCCAGGGAGTAGCGGAGAAATCGAGCGTCGGTAGTTTGGTCCGGCTGAATACCAAGGATGGCCTGGTTCCAGGTGGCTGACACACCTAGCCATGCGGTATGGCCGAGGCTTGCGTACATGCTAAAGAGGATAGTCCCAGGTTTGCCGAGGCCGATTCGCGCTGAGTGCAGCCCATAATCCGAGATGCGCCGTGCTGTGGTCATTACAGAGTCGACCGAGGACATGTCTCCGATGGCTACCCACGGATGACCTTCGTCGCCGTCTGACCAGTTGGTTGGCTCGCCCACAGATGGCGTCCCACCTGCGGTGAACCGCGCGATCCGCTTCAATGGGATACTGGGAAAGGTCATCTTGTCACCTCGCCGAGGAGCTTCTGAATCTGGGATTCGAGATCGCGGAGTTCGGCGTCGATCTCGGCCAGCGGCCTCGGGGGGGTGTAGACGTAGAAGTGGCGGGTGAAGGGAATCTCGTAGCCGACCTTGGTCTTGTCGTGGTCGATCCAGGCGTCGGGGACGTGCGGGGTGACCTCGCGGGCGAAGTACTCGTCGATGTCCTCGTCGAGGGGAACGTTCTCGAAATCGCGCAGGTCCGGGTCGGGTAGTGGGGAGCCGTTCGCGCGCTGGATTTCGCCGTCGGGGTCGGAGACCGCGATCGCGGCCCAGAAGGCCTTGAGTAGCGCGGCGGTGCCGGGCAGGCCGGCGCCGGCGGCCATGGCTGTGGTGAGCAGCTCGGCTGATGCCTCGTCCTTTGTCCGCCACACCGAGCCGTTCGTGCCGCGCAGCGCGGTGACCAGCGCGTCCCGGCCGTCCCACCGGGCCAGTGCCCTGGAGTTCTCCAGCGCGGCGAGCGTGTCCTCGGTGATCTCGAAGCGCTGCTTCAGTGGGCGCTCGACGGTGATGCGGTGGTAGCCGAAGTCCCGGGTCCCGAAAATCTTCACCTTGCCGTGGTCGGGGTTGTCCGGATCCGCGGCGACGTCGACGGCCCGCATGTAGAGCTTCGTGACGTGCTCGATCTGGGCCTCGCTGATCTGCTTGCGCTTGTCGCCGAGGGACTTGCGCATCTTCTGCCACTGGTCGCGGGCGTCGAGCAGCACGACCTTGCCTGCGAGCCTGGCGGGCTTGCGGTTCGACAGGATCCAGAAGTAGGTGGAGATCCCGGTGTTGTAGAAGAGCTGGTCGGGCAGGGCGACGATGCCCTCCAGCCAGTCGTTCTCCAGGATCCACCGGCGGATGTTCGACTCGCCGGACTCGGCCGCGCCGGTGAACAGCGGGGAGCCGTTGAAGACGATCGCGAGGCGGGCGCCCTTGCCCTCGACACGCTCCATCTTCGAGAGCATGTGCTGCAGGAACAGGAACGAGCCGTCGTTGATCCGTGGCAGGCCGGCGCCGAACCGGCCGGCGTGGCCGCGCTCGGCCTCGCGGTCGACCTCGGCCTTGACCTTCTTCCACTCCACGCCGAAGGGCGGGTTGGCGAGCATGTAGTCGAACCGGCGGCCGGGGAAGTGGTCCTGGCTGAAGGAGTTGCCGAGCTGGATGTCGCCACGCTGGCTGCGCAGCAGCATCTCCGACTGGCAGATCGCCCACGACTCGGGGTTGAGCTCCTGGCCGAACAGATAGACCTCGACGCCCGGGTTGATCGACTTGAGGTGGTCCTCGGCGGTGGTCAGCATGCCGCCGGTGCCGCAGGCCGGGTCGTAGACGTTGATGACCTGTCCCTCGCCGGCGACAGTGTCCGCGTCCGGGGCGATGAGCAGGTTGACCATCAGCTTGATGACCTCGCGGGGAGTGAAGTGCTCTCCGGCGGTCTCGTTCGAGTCCTCAGCGAACTTGCGGATGAGGTGTTCGAAGACGTAGCCCATGTCGTGGCTGCTGAGGCTGCCGAGGTCCATCGCGGCGAACCGGCCGGCGACCTGGTAGAGAATCCTGGCGCCGTTGAGCCGGGTGATCTCGTTGTCGAGGTCGAAGCGCTCCAGCACCTCGCGGACGTTCGGGGAGAACCCGTTGACGTAGTCCTTCAGGTTCTTCGCCACGTTCTTGTCGTCGGCGACGATCGACCGGAGATCCTGCTTGGAGGTGTTGTAGAAGGGCAGCTTCGCCGCGATCTCCAGCATGCGCCGCTTGTTGTCGATCCGCAGCTCCGCGTCCCGCTTCCAGACCGCTTCGCGGGTCGGTGCCATGACCGCGTCCAGGCGGCGGAGCAGGGTGAACGGCAGGATGACCCCGCCGTACTCGTGGCGCTTGTAGTCGCCACGCAGCAGGTCGGCCACGGCCCAGATGTCGGCGGCTATCTTCGAGTGACTGGGTCCCGCGGTCACAGGGTCTCCATTTCGCTGTCCTCGTGTTCGTTGTCTTCGTGCGTCAGCGGCGACGTGTGCTGGTCGGTCGGAGTGTCAGTGAACGGATCGGCCCGGGTCGAGGGTGCCGACGGTCAGGCCGTGAACCGTCTGCTCGATCACTGTGGCACTGAGCCGGGCGAGTACCGACAGGGCGTCCCGCAGCTCGTCCAGGCGGCGGAACTCGGTGCCGTAACGGCGCTGCTCGGGCAGCGACATCCGCGGGATCCGGCAGCGGCGCAGGTCCTCGCGGCTGAGCGCGCCGAGCGTGTTCGCCACCGGCATCGCCCGGGCGTCGACGTCGAGGAAGGTCGCGACGAAGTGGGGGTCGAGGCGGTCGGCGTTCAGTTCGACCACGTGGGCGATCCTGGCGTCGGCGGCTTCCGTGCCGGTCGCCACCACCGGAGGCCGGCCCATCGTGCGGATTAGGACGTCGCCACACCGCGGAGTGGTGTCCCTGGGCCGGATCCTCAGTGCGCCGGTCCGCTCCAGCTCGGCGAGCGTCGTCATGTAGGTATGCGGCGGCCGGGAGCCGGTGGTGGCGGCGGCGAAGCGAGGGAGGCCGGAGCCGATCCGGGCGTACAGCGCCGCGAGCCGGTCGGTGACCTCCGCGAGGTCGTCAGCGCTGGCCTCGACCCGGGTGATGACATGGCGGGACGGCAGCAGGTTGGTATCGCCGCCGAGGAGCCGCAGCCGCGGGACCGCACGGGCGACGGCCTGTCCGGCGTCCGCCTGCCCGGCTCGTGCCTGTGTCGAGGCCGGCGGAGCCGCTTCGGCTTCCTGGAACAGCCGGCGCCAGACCGAATGCTGCTGCGGGACGTCGGCCATGGCCGCGACCCGCGACAGATCGATCATGACCACCGGCCCGCCGTCGGTGTCCCCGTACGGGCGGCGCAGCACCCAGAGGCAGACGTCGGTGTCGGGCAGCGAGCTCATCCCCGGCGGCAGCGCGATCACCGCGAGCAGCGCGCCGGAGCGGACCATCTCCTCCCGGATCGGCTGCCCGGACGGCGACACGCAGGTCCGCGGGGTCACGGCGACGACCGCGGTGCCGTGTGGGCGCAGGTGGGCGTAGCAGTGCTGCACCCACGCCAGCTCGCCGTCGCGCGGCGCCGGGATCCCGAACTCCCAGCGCCGGTCGGCCGTCAGCTCGTCGGCGGGCCATGCCGGATGGTCCAGCGGCGGCTCGCACACCACGGCCGCCGCGCGGCCCAGGATGTCGGTGAACTGGTTCTCCCGCAGCGAGTCGCCGAAGCGGACCTCGTACGGCCCGGCCAGCGGGTGGCCGCGCAGGTTGAGCGCGGCGCGCTGGGTGGCCGACTCGTCGTTGTCCTGGCCGAGCAGCCGTACCCGGCTCTCGAACCTGTCCGCGACGGACAGCAGCAGCTCGCCGGCGGCGCAGGCCGGGTCGAGCACCGCGGGCAGCCCGGCGCCGGCGAGATCGAAGTCGCCGTCGGCCTCGCCGTCGCCGCCGTCCGTATCGCCGTCGCGGTCGCCGGGGCCGGCGGCTGTGGAGAGCGGCAGCAGCGAGGCGATCACCCTGGCGAGCAGTGCGCCGGACGTCAGGCTGGTGACGGCCGGCTCGGCTTCGGTGGACACCTCTGCTCGGCCGCCCGCTGCCCTGATCGGATCACCGATGGACTGCGTGCCGGTCTCGGTGCGCCCGGACATCGCGAGCTGGTCGGCCCGCCCGGTGTCGCGCAGCCAGGCTTCGACCTTCGCCCAGGAGTAGGTCGGGTTGGTGGAACCGCCGCCGATCGGCTTCGGGAAGTCCTCGTGGCGCCGGCGCCAGTTGGACACGGCGGCTCGGCCGACGCCGGCTCGCCGCGCGATGGCGGCCGCCGTCATCTCGTCCTGCCCGTCCACGTTCACAGGGGAGACCTTACCGGGCATACGGTTGCCCGGCAAGAGATTGTGTACGGTGGCGCCACTGTTCACAGAAGACGTGTGCACGCTTGACGTGGTTACAAGATCTACCTTACAGTCACGATCCGACGCGGTTCAGCCGCGCACCGCACAGACCCGGAACGCGCGCTCCCCTCAGCAGGCGGCGGTACGGCCGGGTCCTCTCCACCCAGATCATCGCCCTGCACGGCGATGGCTTCGTCTCCCCCTGGCCGCTCCACCCGAACCCGGGAGCCACCGTGACCGAGACCGAACCGAACGAGCCCGAGCCGCCGGCGCAGTCCATGCCCGAGCCGTCCGTGCCCGAGCCGTCTGTGCCCGAGCAGCGCGGGGCCGCCCATCCGCCCGAGGAAGAGGAAGAGGAAGAGGAAGAGGAGCCCGGCCGCTCGGTGCCGATCGCCGAACTGGCGGCCACCCGCCTGGCCCAGGCCGGGCTGGCTGAGCCGGTGAAGGAGCTTCTCCGGGAGGCGCTCGGAAGCCCGGACGCGCCGGGGGCGGCCACGACCGGCCGGGTCTACCTGGACTCCGTCACCGTCACCGGCTACCGCGGCATCGGCGCTCGCACCCGCCTGGCCCTCGCTCCCGGCCGCGGGGTGAACCTGGTGATGGGCCGCAACGGCTCGGCCAAGTCGAGCATTGCCGAGAGCATCGAGACCGGTTTCACCGGGACGAACGCCCGCTGGGAGCGGCTGGACCCGACGCGCCGCGGTGCCTGGCGCAACCTGCACGACGGCGCCAGCCCACGGATCGAGGTCAAGCTCGCCGTCGACGGCGACAACGGCCGCAGCACCCTCACCCGCACGTGGAACGGCGACGATTTCGGGGACTCGCAGGGTGAGCTGAAGCGGCCCGGCCACGGCAAGGTCCCCGCGGCCGAGGCGGCCTGGGCCCGGGCACTGACCGACTTCCGGCCGTTCCTCTCCTACGTCGACCTCGACCGCATGATCAACGGCAGGCCCGTGGAGCTGTACGACGCGGTGAACGTGATCCTCGGGCTCGGGGACCTCGGCACGGCCGACAGCCGGCTGCGGGAGGAGGAGACCAGCCTGCGCAGTGCGGCGAAGCGGTCCGAAGCCGAGGCGAAGGTGCTGAAGGAGGACCTCTACGAGCTGCCGGACGAGGGCCGCGCGATCCGGGCGATCGAGGCGTTCGAGGCGACCGGCGGCCCGGATCTCGCGGCCCTGACCGAGCTGCTGGCCACGCTGCCGGCGGCCGACGACGGGCGTCTCGTCGAGCTGCGGCTCGCCGCGGCCCTGCGGGGACCCGACCCCGCGCAGGTGACGGCCGCGGTGGCCCGGCTCCGTGAGGCCGCCGAGGCGGTCGAGGCCACGCGCGCGACGGACGGCGAGGACGCCCTGCACCGCGCCGAGCTGCTCGCCGACGCCCTGGCGCACCACGGCCGGCATGCCGGTGAGCGGTCCTGCCCGGTGTGCGGCACCGGCGGGGTTCTCGACGACGACTGGGCGCGGCGAGCGGCCGAGCAGGTGACGGTGCTGCGGCGGGAGGGCGAGGCCGCCGGGAACGCGCGCCGCCGCCTGACCTCGGCCGTCCAGGAGGTTCGGAGTCTGATCCGGGTGCCGTCGAGCGTCCCGGCCGAGCTCGCCGACGTGTGGCGCGAGTGGGGCGCCTGCCGGACGATCGATGACCCCGCCGCGCTGGCCGGGCGTGCCGTCGAGGCCGCCCAGGCGGTGGCCACGGCCTGCACCGACGCGAGCCGGGAGGCAGCCGCCGAGCTCGCCTCCCGGGACGAGCGGTGGCGTCCGCTCTACGGCCGCCTGGCGAGCTGGACCGCCCTCGCCCGCGAGGTCGAGGAGAACAGGCCCAGGCTCCGGGACCTCGGGAAGGCCCGCCGGTGGCTCAAGGAGCTCGTGACCGAGCTCCAGAGGCAGCGGATGGCGGCCTTCGGCGACGAATCCCAGCGGATCTGGGAGCTCCTGCGCCAGGAGAGCAACGTCAGCCTGGAGAAGATCCACCTGCACGGCAGCGAGCGGGCCACCGTCCGCAAGCTCGTCATGGACGTCTCCGTCGACGGGGCTGAGGCCTCGGCGCTGTCCGTGATGAGCCAGGGGGAACAGCACTCGCTCGCGCTGTCGCTGTTCCTGCCGCTGGCCACCGCCGCCGACAGCCCGTTCGGCTTCGTCGTCATCGACGACCCGGTGCAGTCCATGGACCCGGCGAAGGTCAACGGGCTCGCGCGGGTGCTGGACGAGATCGGCCGGCACCGGCAGGTCGTGGTGTTCACCCACGACCCCCGCCTCCAGCGGGCCTTCACCAGCCAGGAACTGCCGGTGACGATTCTCCAGGTCGAGCGCGCAGAGTCGTCCAGGGTGTCGGTCCGGCGGGTCACGGACCCTGTCGCTCAAGCGCTCAAGGACGCGCGCGATCTCGCCAGCACCACGAGTCTGCCACCGGTGGTCCGGACCCATGTGCTGCCCGGCGTCTGCAGGACCGCGCTGGAGAGCGCCTTCACCGAGGCTGCCTGGATCCGGCACCACCGTGATGGCCGCGACGAACGTGTCCTGCAGACGGCGATCGACGGCTCCGGGAAACTCGACAAAGTCGCCGCGATTGCCCTGTTCGGTGACGTCACGAGAACCCGCGACGTCTACGGCGAGCTGGCCAGGCTGTGCGGTGGCTCGCCTGCCGTCGAGATCGTGAAGCAGTGCCAGCGCGGCGCGCACGGGTTCGGAGCGCAGATCTCCGACCCGCACAGATTCGTCAATCGTGTCGAAGAGATCGTGGAGAAGATCCGCAGGCCGCAGGTGGCCGCGCCATGACCGCCGCCCTGGTGCCCGAGGTCCTGATCGGCGAGCTGCTGCGAACAGCCGATCTGCTGCTCGCCGGACACATCGACACCACACCTGCCGCGTGCCACCGCGGGGCCTCTCTCGTCCTGCGCGCCGCCCTGGAGATCGCCATCGACCGGAAGCTCGAACCCGTGCTCCCTGAGCCCTCCCGCATCAACATGCGGGCCAAGCTGCTCTGCCTGCGCCACTATGCCGCGCCGCGGACGGCCCGCCGCGTGACCGCCGTCTGGTCCCATGTCTGCCTCGGCTGCCATTACCACGGGTACGAGATCGGCCCCACTCCGGCGCAGGTCCGGATCTGGCGGTGTGAGGTCGACGCCCTGGTCAGCCAGCTCGTTTCTTGACGCTGGACAAGTAAACGCGACGACAGGGTTTCGGGCGGAGCCGGTAAATCCGATGAGCCGCGGGTCCACCGGCGCCCACAGGGGGAGCGCCGGTGGACCCGCCCCTGAAGCCCTGTCAGCCAATCGGCGGGAAATGGGGCCAACTGTGTGAGCTTGCGCTGGGTTAATGTCACACGATCTGATCTATCGGGGGCGGTGGATGGTGTTCGGCAAGGAACTCTTGCTCAAGAACGAACTGGGCTGGCGGCGGCAGCTGCGGGCCGTCTCGTTGGTCACGGAGCTGGACGTGCCGGACCGGGATGTGCGTGAAATCCTGCACGCTCTCGGCCGGCTATACCCGGACGCGCCCCCTGACGACGCGTGGCGCCTCCTGCAGGTGCGCTTCCCGGCCGCGATCGTCATCGGGCTCGCGGGGATCGGCGCGCAGAACTACCATCAGGGCAATTACTGGTCCGGCGTGTGGGATACCGCAGGCTTCCGGGCGACCCAGCATGACCAGCAGGCGTGGGCCGACGCGTTCCGCAGGAATCTCGACCTGTTCGGGCTCGCGAGGTTCTCCGGGCTGGCCAGGGTCAACGTCGACGAGATCCTCATGCACAGCGGCGTCCCGGTGTACTGCCTCGCGGACCTGCTGCGGATGCTGATCCGGCGCGAGCAGGCGGAGCCGGGCGTGACCGGTCGGGAGGCCCTGGCCTGGGCGAGGACCGCGCCCGAACACCAGATCGGCGTCGACAAGCCGGTGCTGCGCTTCCTGCGGCAGGGCGGCGACTACGCGGCCGACTTCGTGGACCGCTGCCTCGACCTCGTCAACCTGCTCGCGTCGCCGGACAGCCCGGCCCTGGACCCGGCCGAGCTGGCGCTGCCTCGCAGGATCGTCGACGAGGCGGTGCGGCTCGCGAACCTCGGCGAGCTCGACCTGGCGGCCCTGCGGACCGCCGCCGCCCGGCATCCGTCGCCCGGGTACGGCGGCGCGGCCACCAGAGCCGGTGGTGGCAGGAGCCGGGACGGAGACAGCGCCGACTCGGCCGCCGGCCCGATCGGGCTTGGGCGCCCCCAGGTGCGGCTCGACCCCTACAACAACGGGGTCGTGTTGTGGCTGCCGCCGGTCGGTGAGGCGCCGGACGGCCGCGCGGTCTGGACGGTGACCACCGACTCCGTCGTGAACCGGGTGCGCACCCAGTCGATCTGGCCGGGGACCACCGAGACCGCCCCGGAGACGGTGCTGCCGCTGAACCAGCCGGTCCGGTCGATCGACGTGCGCCTCGACGACTCGTCTCTGCGTTACGAGCTCACGCTGGTCGACAAGGACGACCCGCTGCTCGTGTTCACCGAGGACGGGATGCGGATCGGCCCGGCAGACTCGCTGCCGCAGGGCCCGGTGTGGCTGCTCCACCCCGATCCCAAGGAGCTCGGCGAGCGTGACCTCGAGGCGGTCGGCCGGACCCCGGCGGAGCTCGAGGACGCGCCGCCTCCGTACGGTTGGAGCGGCTGGCGGCTGCGGCACGTCGACCTCACCGGGGTCCGGGCACTCGGCTATGCTGGCCGGCAACGCTCCGTGCACACCTCCCGCCGCGCCCACCTGGAGCTGCCGTCCCCCCTCCGGGACGTGACGACGGTGTTCGGAGCACCTGTCCTGAGCACACCGCCCCGCCTGTCGTTGCCCGTCGAGACCGTGCCGGTCACCTGGGCCGTCCGGGTGCGCCGTCCCGGCGCTCACCAGACCCTTGCCGCGAGGGACGTCACGGTCGGCGCCACCGACACGGGTAGCGCCACCGACACGGGCAGCGTCGCTGACCCGGACGTCGGTGACGACGTCCGCGCTGGTTCCGCCCGGCCGGAGCGGTCCGCGACCCGCTGGGTCGACCCGTGGGAAGGCCTGCCCCGCCCGCTTCTCGGCGCCTATGAGATCACCGTGCGAGGTCCACTCGGCCGTGGCCTGACGCGGACCGTCGAGATCGCCGAAGGGCTGGTCGTGCGCAGCGACCCGCCGTGGCGCGAGATGAGCCTGGCCGGGCTGGTGCCAGCCGGGCTGACCCTCCAGCTCGGCACCGACGCGCAGGCAGGCCCGGCCGGAGGGGGAGGGCCCGGTGTCTCGCCGGCGCGGGTCTCGCTGGGCCGCCACGAGGTCACCGCCCGGGTGACCGCCTCGGCCCACGGCCACAGCCGGCAGCTGCTCGCCGGCGCGCCATACATGGCCCTGCGGCGGGTCGTCCCCGGAGCCCGGAACACCTGGTCGTATCAGCCGTTGCGGCTGCACGCGGAGACCGACGGCCGTGGCGAGCTGCTGGTCCAGCTACCCGCGGCCGTGCCCGCCGAGCTGGTTGTCAGCGCCGGTGACCAGGAGCTGCAGCGGATCCCGCGAACCCGCGACCGGCAGACGACCGTGGCCCGGTTCGACCTCACCCGGCTGGCCGACACCGTCGCCCGGTACCGGCGGGCGGTCGTCGAGGTCGATCTGAGCGGTCTGCGGATCCCCGTCATCCGCTACGCACCGCGCCGGCTCGCCACCGGCATCGAGATCATCCCCACGGAGGACGCGGAGGTCCTGAGCGCGCAGGGCTTTCCCGGCGTCGGCGGCGTCGTGGCCGGCTGCTATCAGCTCTACGCCCCGTGGCGTCCGCCCGTACTGGTGACGCTGGACGAGGCCGGGCGCAGCGGTCCGCTCCCGGCCGAGCTGCGCGACGCCGGCCCGTTGCTGGTGGTGCTCCGCCTCGACGACCCCTGGGTGCCGGTCGACTGGCCGGACTGGCCCGACCCCCGCGACCACGAGGACGTCTATCTCCTGCGTGACCGGCTGTGGCGGGCGCCGGCGGACCCGAGCGGGCCGGTGGCCGTCGAGACCGAACTGTCCGCCTGCCTGGCGGGTCGAGGCGGGCAGCCCCGGTCCGCGGGTGGCGCGGTCGCCGCCCTGCGGCTGTACGGGGTCGCCGAGGACCTGCGGCGGCGCGGGCTGCCCCGGGACGGCCGGCCCGTCGCGGCGGCGCTGCTCGCGGCCCACCCGTCCGACGCGCTCGCGGCGCCGCTCACGGCCCGCGTCGACGCGACGGCGTCCGTCGCTCCGCTGGTGCAGGCTGGCCTGGCCGTGTTGCCGCTCGGGAGCCGTCTGTCGGCCGACGACGAGCGTGCCCTCTGGTCCGCGAGCCCGCTGGCCGCGATTCTGGCCGGCGCCGTCCACCTGCGGGCCGCGAGCGGACCACGGGGCGTCCAGGGACGGCCGGGTTCACCGGACCCGCGTCGATTCGACCCAGGATGGGCGGCCCGCCAGACGGAGCGGGCGCAGCGCCGCGAGGCGCAGCGGGACCGCCTCGGCTCCGTCGCGGGTGAGGTGGCGCTGATCGTGCTCGACGGCGGCTCCGACCCGCACCGGACCGCCGGCCGCTTCGACGCGGCCGTCGCGCGGTTCGCTCAACTGCCCCCCGATCAGCTGGAGAACGTCTGGCGCGCCAGTGGCGTGGTCCCGGGAGCGTTGCTCGACGCCGACACCAGGGCCGTAGCCGCCCGCCGGCTGTTCGACGCGCGTAACCAGGAGGAGATCAGGGACCTTGCCCGGACGGCGGACGTCACCCTGCGCAGGGTGCTCGCGGCGCTCACGCTCGCCGAGGTGCCGTCAGCGCTGGAGGCGGCGATCGCGGCCCGTCGGGACGCCGACGCGCCGCGCTGGTTGTTGCTGCCCGCGGTGTCCCTGGGGCTGGCCGGGCTCGCCCGGCAGGCGGCCAGGAGCGACGATCGTGATCGGTCACTCAAGGTCTACCAGGCGCTTCTGCCCGCCCACACGGCGCTGGCCCGGCATGCCCCCGACCTGGTGACCATCGATGTGCTGCTCGCCGAGCTGCTCCTGCAGGGCGCCGCGCCGCAGCGTCCCGCAGTGCCGTCCGCGGGCATTCCGTCTGCTCGTCAGACGACCAACCTGACCCAAGAAGTGAAGGGTGACCGATGACCAGCCGGCTCGACCCGCTGAGCGCCAGCGAGGCGATCGTCGACACGTACCAGCGGTACCTGCGCAGTCTGATCGTGCCCCGTGACCCGCGGCTGGCAGCGTCGTTGCACGCGGCCATCGGCGAGGCGGTGGGCACCGGCATCACCCGGGGACCGCTGGTGGAGGCGACCCCGCCATACCGGACCGGTGCGTCCCTGCGGCAGCTCGCCGCCGAAGGTGTCGTGCATCCGGACCTGGTCGGTGGGCGCATCCGGGTTCCGGTGGATCGGCCGTTGTACCGGCACCAGGAGCAGGCCGTCCGCAAGGTCGCGCGGGGCCGCAACCTGATCGTCGCCACCGGTACGGGCTCGGGTAAGACGGAGAGCTTCCTGCTCCCGATCCTCAACGAGCTGTCCACGCAGCGCGCCCGCGGCGCGCTCGGCCCAGGGGTGCGGGCATTGCTGCTCTACCCGATGAACGCCCTCGCCAACGACCAGATGAAGCGGCTGCGGGAGCTGCTCGCGGACGAACCCGACATCACCTTCGGTCGCTACACCGGAGAGACGCAGGAAAGCACCAGGGACGCGCAGGCGAAGTTCGCCGCGCAGAACCCGGGCGAGCCGATGCTGCCCAACGAGCTGCTCAGCCGGGAGCAGATGCGCGCCACGCCACCGCACCTGCTGCTCACCAACTACGCGATGCTCGAATACCTGTTGCTGCGGCCGTTGGACATCGCGCTGTTCCAGGGCGAGCACGGGGGTAACTGGCGGTTTCTGGTCGTCGACGAGGCGCACGTGTACGACGGCACCCGTGGCGCCGAGCTCGCGATGCTGCTGCGTCGGCTGCGCGACCGGGTCATCGACCCGGTCGATGTCGCCAACCTGCGTTGCATCGCGACGAGCGCCACGGTCGGCGCCGATCCCCAGGCGGTGACACGGTTCGCCGAGACGCTGTTCAGCGCGCCGTTCGACTATGTCGACGGCGACCCGGACCGCCAGGACCTCGTCGTCTCGGAACGGGTGCCGGCTCCTGACGGGCCCGCCTGGGGCCCGCTCGCCGCGGAGGACTACTCGGCGCTGCTTGGTTCCGACGAGGCGCGGGCCGCGGTCCTCGCCGCCGCCCGCGGCCACGGCTATCAGGGGGACGACGCCGGCGAGGCACTGGCGACGGAGAGCCGGCTGCGCCAGCTGCGGGAACGGCTCACCGAGGGGCCGGCGCCGCTCGGTGACCTCGCCACCGAGCTGTTCCCGGAGACACCGGCACACGCTGCCGCCGACCGGGCCACGGCACTCGTCCAACTTGCCAACGCCACCAGGACCGCCGCCGGCACCCCTGTCCTGTCCACCCGCTTCCACCTGTTCGCCCGCGCCACCGAGGGGGCGTTCACCTGCTTCACGGAGTCCGGGCCGCATGTCACGCTCACCCGGCGGGAGCGTTGCGAGCACTGCGCCGCCGCGGCCTTCGAGTTCGCGGCCTGCCGGCGTTGCGGGGCGGTCTATCTGCCCGGGGTGCTTGAGAGGGTCGGGCCCAAGACGGTGTTCCGTTCCCGGCGTGGCATGGACGACGCCCACCAGGTGTGGCTCGCGATGGACGATGCCATGGCTGGCGTCGGCGGCGACGAGGATGACGAGACCCTGGAGGAGACCCGGTCCGGCGCGGCCGGGAAGGGGGACTCCGTTCAGGGGACGCTGTGCACCCGCTCCGGCTGCTATCGCCCTGGCAGCGCGGCCACCTGCGTGGACCCGGCCTGCGGCGGGGCGCCAGCCCGTCCCGTCCGGCTGATGAGGCCGAAGACGGGTGGCAGCGAACTCGGTCACTGCCTGAGCTGCGGCGGCCGGGGCGGCCGGCTGATCCGGTCCTTCGAGAGCGGCAACGACGCCGCGGTGTCGGTACTCGCGACATCCCTGTACCAGCTGCTGCCGCCGATGGACGACGCGGAACAGGCGGCGCTGCCGGGTGGCGGACGCAAGATCCTGTTCTTCAGCGACAGCCGCCAGTCGGCCGCCTACTTCGCGCCCTACCTCGAGGACTCCTATGCGAGCGCGGAGCACCGGCGGATCCTCTATCAGGGCCTCGTGGCCGCCACCGGGGAAGCCGTCGACGACGGTGATGACGACGGTGATGCGGACGTCAGGCGGGGCGACATCCTCCACCACTCGGTCCGGGCGGCGACCCGTGCCGGGGTGTTCGAACGCCGTCTCTCGAAACAGGAGAAGGTCCGGGCCGTCGACCTGTGGGCCCAGCAGGAGCTGCTCAGCTTCGACGAACGGATGTCCCTGGAAGGAATCGGCCTGCTGCGCTGGGCACTGGACCGGGACCCCGGCTGGGCGCCACCGCGGCCGTTGCTCGACCTGGGCCTGACCACCGAGCAGGCCTGGGGCCTGGTGGAGGAGCTGCTGCGGACAGTGCGTCGCCAGGGCGCGGTCAGCGCTCCGGAGGACGTCGACCCGAGCGACGAGGTGTTCGAGCCACGCAGGGGGCCGATCTATCTGCGCAGCACGGGCGCGGAACGCCAGCGGAAGGTCCTGAGCTGGCTGCCGACCCGTGGCATGAATCGGCGGGTCGACTACCTGCGCCGGGTGCTCGCGGTGCTGGGTCGGGGCGACGACCCCGTCCAGCTCCTCGACGGCCTGTGGAAGATGCTGGTGAACGACCCGAGGGTGACCGACCCCCGGGACCGGTGGCTTGTCGCCGTCAACAAGCCGGGCCTTGGCGTGGTCTACCAGCTCAACCACGAGCGCCTGACGCCGCGTCTGGTCACCCCGGATGAGCGGATGTGGGAGTGCGGGCGATGCCGCACGATCACCGCGGTGAACGTGGCCGGGGTCTGCCCCACCATGAACTGTGCCGGCGAGCTGACCGAGTGGCACCTGCCGGCCGCGGCTGCGGACGAGCACCATTACCGGACGCTGTACCGGACGATGGACCCGGTGCCACTGAAGGTCATGGAGCACACCGCGCAGTGGCGCAGCGATCGGGCCGCGGAGATCCAGCAGGATTTCGTCGCCGGCCGGGTCAACGCGCTGTCCTGCTCCACGACCTTCGAGCTCGGTGTGGACGTCGGCGAGCTACAGACGGTCGTTCTTCGCAACATGCCGCCGACAACGGCCAACTACGTACAGCGGGCCGGCCGGGCGGGCCGGCGTACCGACTCGGCCGCGCTCGTGCTCACCTACGCCCAGCGTCGCTCGCACGACCTGGCCCGGTTCGCCGAACCGGAGAACATGGTCGCGGGGAAGGTGCGCGCGCCGCTGGTGCCGCTCGGCAACCCGCGCATCGACCGTCGGCACCTCCACTCCGTCGCGTTGTCCGCGTTCTTCCGGTATCAGTTCGACACCTTCGGCGCCGTCTGGCGCAAGGCCGGTGAGTTCTTCTCGCCGGACACCACCGGGCTCGCGCCCGCGACGCTCGTGGCCCCTTTCCTGCGTCCGTTGCCGGCTGCGGTCGCGGACTCGCTGGCCGCGATCATCCCGTCGGCGGCCGAGCGCGACGAGCTCGGCATCACGGACGGGACCTGGGTCGGCGAGCTGGACGGGTTGCTGGTCGACGTGCTGGCCGAGTACACCGCGGACATCGAGACGTACGAGCGGATGCGGAAGGAGGCGTACGAGAACCGCAAGGACTCCCTTGCCGGGACCTACGGGCGTGTGATCAGGACGCTGGAGGAGCGCGATCTGATCGGTCTGCTCGCGAACCGCAATGTGCTGCCGAAGTACGGATTCCCGGTGGACACGGTCGAGCTGCGGGTCTCTCACATCGGCACGCCGACGGCGAGCAAGATCGAACTGTCGCGGGACCTGACGACCGCCGTCTACGAGTACGCGCCGGCGGCGGAGATCGTCGCCGGTGGGCTGCTGTGGCGCTCCGGTGGTGTGTACCGGCTGCCGAACCGTGAGCTGGAACGGCTCAACTACACCATCTGCGCCGGCTGTGGGCATTTCCGCGACAGCATCGCGGAGCTGGATCCCGTCTGCCCGCGGTGCGGAACACCTCTCGTCGGCGCGCCACGGCGCTACGCCCTACCGGTCTACGGATTCGTCGCGGAACGTAAGCCGGGCCGGCCCGGTGCCAGCCCGCCGCGGCGATCCTGGCACGGCGGCACCCATGTCGTCTCGCCGGGGGCGGAGATCGAGGAGTACAAGGTCGAGAAGCCTGGCGGGACCGTCTACGCGCGGGCGGGCGCACGCGGCGAGCTGGTGAGCCTCAACGACGGCCCGGCCGGGTCCGGCTACCTGATCTGCAAGTGGTGCGGCTACGGCCGTCCGGTGGCCGCCGCCAGTGTCAGAGAGCACCACCAGCCGACAACGGGGCAGAGCTGCACCGGCCCGCTCGAGGCCCTTTCGCTCGCGCACAAGTACCAGACGGACGTCCTGGAGATCGCCTTCGACGGCCAGGCGGCGGTGGGCGCCGACGACATGGTGTGGCGGTCGGTGCTGTACGCCCTGGCGGAAGGCGCCTCGGTGGCCCTGGAGATCGCGCGCGACGACATCGACGGCACCCTGTTCCTCAACCGGTTCGGCTCGACCTCGATGATGATCTACGACACGGTGCCGGGTGGCGCCGGCAATGTGCGCCGGATCGCCGACGCGTTGGACATGGTGTTGCCGGCGGCGCTTGCGCGGGTCCGTGACTGCGAGTGCGGCCCGGAGACCAGCTGCCACCGCTGCCTACGCGTCTTCCGCAACGAACGTCACCACGAGATCCTGCGCCGCGGTGCCGCTCTCGACGTCCTGCAGCGGCTGCTCGGTGAGCCGGACATCGGCTGGGCGGACCGGTACGCGGCGGCGCGTGAGATCACTTCGCTGGATCTGGCGGCCTTCACGCCGGCGGAGCTCGCGGGCCACGACGAACGGTTCCGCCTCGCAGAAGCCCCCGGAGAGGTGTTCGAGGTCGTGGCACCTGGCCAGATCGATCTCTGGGACGGTCGAGTCGTGCTCGCCCGGGACAGCAGGGGCACCTACGTCGTCGGCAGGCTCACCCTGGTCCGTGAGGACCGGGAGATCACCGGGGTGATCGTCAGCCCGTCGCACGGCGGGTCTGTGCATGACGACCCGGCCAGGACCATGGTGGTGGCCGTCGCGGTCTAGCGTCGTACCCCCGGGTGCCGGCGGTGGGTGTTGAGGCAGGCCGTCTGGTAGATGGCAGTAGCGGGAGTCCCGCGGGGGCTCCATCGGAGCGGATCGGGTGAGTGCCGCACGGCCGGATCACCCGGGGATGGAGAGGTCATGGCGACGTCCGGGCGGATCACCACACCGTTCACCGCCGAGTGCACCGCTGCCGAGGTCGTGGCCGGCATCGATCTCGGTGGCCGCCGCGTCGTGGTGACCGGCGCGTCGTCCGGCATCGGGGTCGAGACGGCCCGGGCGCTGGCCGGGGCGGGCGCCGAGGTCACCCTTGCCGTCCGCGATGTCGAGGCGGGCCGGCGGACCGCCGACGAGATCGTCGCCGCCACGGACAACAAGGAGATCCACGTGGCGCCGCTGGATCTCGCCGACCGGGCGTCGGTCGCCGCGTTCGTCGCCGGCTGGGACGGCCCGCTGCACATCCTGGTGAACAACGCCGGTGTGATGGCCACGCCCGAGCTGCGCACGCCGGAAGGCTGGGAGCTGCAGTTCGCGACCAACCACCTCGGTCATTTCGCGGTGGCCTCCGGCCTGCGCGGCGCGCTGGCGGCGGCCGGGGGCGCGCGGGTGGTGTCGGTCAGCTCGAGCGGGCACCTGCGATCGCCGGTGGTCTTCTCCGACATCCACTTCCGGGAGCGCGCCTACGAGCCGTGGGCGGCGTACGGCCAGTCCAAGACCGCGAACGTGCTGTTCGCGGTCGAGGCGACCAGGCGCTGGGCCGACGACGGCATCACCGTGAACGCGCTGATGCCGGGGGCGATCGCCACCAGGCTGCAGCGCCACATCAGCACCGAGGATCTCGACCGGCTCCGTGGCCAGATCAACGCCCCGGCTCTGGTCTGGAAATCCGTCGAGCAGGGCGCCGCGACCTCGGTGCTGCTCGCGACCTCGCCGCTGCTGGACGGGATCGGCGGCCGGTACTTCGAGGACTGCAACGAGGCGCTCCCGAACACTCCGGGTGTCCGGGGCGGTGTGGCCGCCTACGCCCTCGACCCCGAGGCCGCGGCCCGGCTCTGGGACGTCACCGTCGACACGCTCGCCTGAGAACCTAGGCGGTCCGCGGGCGGTCCGCGGGCGGTCCGCGGGCGGCCGCCGCGCCAGGGCGTCTACTCCTGGTTGCTTTCCGTAGCCATCCGGATATCCCCGCCCGGCCCGGGGCAAGAGGAGGGGGATGGGCCGCGGCCCGGCGACGGCGCTGGCCGCGGCCCGCCTGAAGGCGGTGAACGTGATGGTCGACCCGTCCGCGCCGCCAGTCGATCAACCGCGGACGGTACCGCGCCAGGCGGCCGGCAGCGGCTACTTCTGGCCGGCGGTGGTGATCAGCGCGCTGCTGGTCGTCGGATCGGCGGTCGTCGCGGTCGCCCTGCCGGCCCGGCCGGCACTTCTCACCGTCCGCCTGATCATGATCTTCTGTCTGCTGCTGGGCGGCGGGACCTGCGTGGTGACGGGCCTGCGCCGGCGCGGCGCGGAACGCGCGTGGCGGCTGCTGGTCGCGGGGATGGTGCTGGGCATCGGCGCCGGCGCGGCGGAGATGTTCCCGGCCATGGCCAGCCGCGGGCCACCGGTCCCGCGGCAGGACGCGTCCTCGCTCGCCTATCTGATCCCGCAGGCGTTCGGGCTGGCCGGAGTGCTGTGCTACCCGACCGACCCGTTCGACCTGTCGCTGCGGCCGCCGGGGCGGGGCCGCGACCGCCGCTGGTACGTGATCACGATCATGGACGGTCTGATCGTGGCCGGCGCGGTGACGCTGCTGGCCTGGATCACCATCCTCGAGGACGCGATCGCGGCGTGGGGGCCGCTGGGTGACGGGCCCATCTACTCGATCGTCCTGTCCGCCAACACCCTGATCATCGCCGTGGTGGTGATCCTGGTCGTGGTGTTCCGCCAGCCGCGCTCCGGTGGTGGCCTGAGTCTGCTGATCATGGGGCTGCTCACCGTCACCGCCTCGATCGCCAGTTACATGGCGGTGGTCGTCCGTGGTGGGACGGACGTCCCGCGGCTGCTGGACCTGCTGCTGATCGCCGGGCCGCTGCTGGTCGGGCTGGCGGCGCTGGCGCCGGAGACGTCCCGGCCGGGGCGCGCCGCCGTGGACGGGAGCGGTGACACGTTCGTCCCCTCGCGGCGCCGGCGGTGGCACGCCATGCTGCCGTACCTGCCGCTGACCGCGGCCGGCGTCGCGACGCTGCTCGAACTCTCCCGGGAGGACATCGCCCAGCAGGAGGAGATCTGGGCGCTGCTCGCCCTGCTGCTGATCGCGCTGCTCCGGCAGATGACCACGATGAGCGACAACATCCGTCTGCTCGGCCAGGTGGAGGAGAAGCAGCGCCAGCTGCACTACCAGGCGTTCCACGACCCGCTCACCGGGCTCGCGAACCGCGCCCTGTTCACCGAACGGCTCGACTCGGCGCTGCGCCGGCGTGACCTGGGCGCCGGACGTCTCGCGGTGCTGTTCTGCGACCTGGACGGATTCAAGCGGGTCAACGACGAGTTCGGGCACGCCGCCGGCGACGACCTGCTGCGGGTGACCGCCCGTCGGCTGGCCGGGTGCGTGCGGCCGGCGGACACGGTCGCCCGGCTCGGCGGGGACGAGTTCGCGATCCTGCTGGACGCCGACGCCGAGGACCCCGGATCGGTCGGGCGGCGGCTCGCCGCCGCGGTGCGGGCGCCGATCCGGCTCGCCGACACCACGTTCACCGTCGCGGCCAGCACCGGCCTCGTCGTCGTCGACCCGGCCACCGGGCCCGTCACCGCGGACGCCCTGCTGCACCGCGCCGACCTGGCCATGTACGCGGCGAAAGCCCAGGGGGACGGGCGGCAGACGGTCTACACCCCCGATCTCGCCGTGCCGCGCTCGGGCTCCGCGCTGCGGGCCGCGCTCGACGCCGCGGCCCGCGGTGAGCCCGCCGACGGCCGGCTCGCCGTGATCTACCGGCCCATCATCGACCTCACCACCGCCACCCCGGTAGCCCACGAGGCGCGCCTCGCCTGGGCACACCCCGACCTTGGCGCCACCCGGCCGCTCCCCGCCGACGATGCCCTCGGCCTGGTGCCGGCCCTGGACCGGATCCTGCTGCGCGCCGCCTGCCGTGCGGACGGGTCGGGCCGTCCGCTGCCCGTGCACGTCACGATCTCCGCCCGCCGGGCCGGCCAGCCGACCCTCGTCGACGACGTCGCCGCCGCGCTGCGGGCGGCGGACCTGCCGCCCGCCGGCCTCGTCCTCCAGATCCGCCCCACCCCGCGCGCCGCAGGCCCGGCCGACTTCGGTGACGTGGTCAGCCGCGTCCGCGCCAGCGGGGTCCGGATCGGGCTCGCCGAGATCGGGGCACCGGACACCCTGATCGACGCCGCCATCGGCATTCTCGGCAGTGCCCCGGTGGACATCGTCACCGTCCATTCCGACCTCACCGCGACCTGGACGGCCCCCGGCCGCGATGATCCGGCCGCGGCCCTCGCCCGCACCGGCCTCGCGACCCTGATCGGTCTCGGCATCACCGTGGTCGCCGACGGGGTGGACGGCCCGGCCACCGCGGCCCGCCTGCGGGAACGCGGCTGCCGGCTGGCCTTCGGTGATCCCTGCGGTCGTGCCCTCCTGCCAAGCCCGCTCCCGCACGCCGACGCAGCCGATCACGCCGATCCCCGGCATGCCGATCTCCGTCACGCCGACCGGTGCCGATCGCCGTGACGGCCAGCGCTCGTCGCGGCCCGCCGCCCGGCCGGCGATCGGCCCGGGAAATCGCATCAAGCGTGCTGGAGGAGGACAGAATGTCGCATCGTTCCGATCCTGTGCTGGAGCCCGATCCTGTGCTGGACGCCCCCTTCGGGGCCGAGCCGGAACCGGACGCGCTCATCCAGGCGGCCATGCGCTGGCATTTCTCGCCGGAGACGGGATCGCCGTTCTGGCTGCGGACGGCGGAGACCTTCGATTTCGACCCGCGCCGCGACGTGCGCACGTTCGCCGATCTCGCGCGCTTCCCCAACGTTGTGAACCAGCTCCGCGACGTCCGGGTGCAGGATCTCATCCCGCGCGGCTACGGGCCCGACCCGGACGTGGTCGGCGTCTACGAGAGCGGTGGGACGACCGGGGCGCCCAAGCGGGTGGTCATCCTGGAGGACTGGATGCGGCGCCTGGTGGCGAACTCGCAGGACCTCAGCGACCGGCGCGGTGTCCCCAACGGCGTCGGCTGGCTGTCCGTGGCGCCGAGCGGCCCGCACGTGTTCGGCGAGTTCGTCGGCCGGCAGGCACGGCAGCGCGGCTCGGTCCGTTTCACCGTCGACCTCGATCCGCGCTGGGTCCGCAAGGTGCTCGCGGACGGCCGTCCCGAGGAGGCCGAACGCTACGCCGAGCACGTGATCGACCAGGCCGGGCGCATCCTCGAAACCCAGGACATCGGGGTGCTCGTGACGACGCCGCCGCTGCTGGAACGGCTCGCGCGCCGCGACGACCTCGTGAAACTCGTCAACGAACACGTGCGGGTGATCACCTGGGGTGGCGCGCACATGGACGCCGACACCCGGTCGATCCTCCGGGACGAGGTCTTCCCCGAGATCCAGATCTACGGCGTGTACGGCAGCACGATGGTGCTCGGCGCGGCGCACGAGCGGCTCGGCCTGACCGCCGACGACCCGTGCGTCTTCGACCCGTACTCGCCGTACATCTCGTTCGAGGTCGTCGACCCGCAGACCCGCCGTCCGGTCGGGTACGGCGAGCGCGGCCAGGTGATCATGCACCACATCAGCAGGAACGCCCTGCTGCCCAACAACCTCGAACGCGACCTGGCGACCCGGATCGAACCGCTGCCCGGGCAGATGGGGGACTCGGTCGCCGACGTCGGCCCGGTGGCGGTCTTCGACGACGAGCCGCTCATCGAGGGGGTCTACTGATGGCCGGCCTGATCGATCTCGACGCGCTCGGCCCCGCCGGCCCGTACCGGGCCCGCAACCGGGAGACGATCCCCGACGTCACCGGGCGGCCCGTCGCCGAGCTGAGCCTGGTACCGAGCCTGTTCGTGCGGCGCGGGATGGCCGCCCTGCACCGGGCCGACACGCTGCCCGCCGACCGCCGCGCCGCCGCGCTCGCCCACGCCGGCCAGATCTTCGCCACCGGGGTCATCGACGGGATGTCCCGCGACGAGTACGAGCACACGGTCACCAGGGTGTGCGGCCTGCCGATCTCCGTCGTGCGGGCCGCGACCGACGCGGTCGCGCTCGCCGCCCAGGAGGCGTACGCCTCGGCCGACGCCGCCCGGCCGGCCGCGGCCGTCGACGACTGGCACGACCCGCTGACCAGGCAGGGGCGGGCGCTGTGGACCCGGCGCGGGAACGTCTTCGCGGTGCACGCGGCGGGCAACCATCCCGCGGTGCACTCGCTGTGGCTGGAGGCGCTCGCGCTCGGCTACCGGGTGGCCGTCCGGCCGTCGCGGCGCGAGCCGTTCACCCCGCACCGGCTGATCCTCGCCCTGCGCGAGGCCGGCTTCCCCGACGACTCGGTGCTGCTGCTGCCCACCGACCACCGGGTCGCCGACGAGATCATCGACGGTGCGGAGCTGGCGATGGCCTACGGCGGGGACGACGTCGTCGCCAGGTACGGCCGGGACCCGCGGGTGCTCACGCAGGGCCCGGGCCGGACCAAGATCCTGCTCGACGACCCGGACTGGCGCTCCCACCTGGACGTCGTCGTCGACTCCGTCAGCCACGAGGGCGGGGCCGCCTGCGTCAACACCACCGCCGTGTTCGTCGCCGGCGACCCGGCGCCGGTCGCCGCGGCCCTCGCCGAGCGGCTGGCGGCCATTCCGACGCTGCCGCCGGAGGAAGAGAAGGCCGTCCTGCCGGTGCGGGGCGCCGCGGCCGCCCACGCCGTCGAGCGCTACCTGCTCGACCACGCCGGCGACGCGCGGATGCTGCTGGGCGGCGACGGCGTGGCCGACGAGCTGGGCGACGGCAGCGCCGCCCTGCGCCCGGCGGTGCTCCAGCTGGACAGGTCGGACGCGCCCCAGGCCGGCATCGAGCTGCCTTTCCCCTGCGTGTGGATGGCGCCGTGGTCCCGCGAGGACGGCGTCGGGCCGGTGCGGGGCTCCCTCGTCCTCACCGCGATCACCGCGGACGACGCGCTCCTGGACGAGCTGGTCGCGGAGCCGACGATCAGCAATGTCTACATCGGCGACCACCCGACCTACTGGATCCGGCCGGGCATCCCGCATGACCGCTATCTCGGCGAGTTCCTCATGCGGACGAAGGGCATGATCCGTGACTGAGCCGGGGTCGCCCGCGGGGCCGGCGCGGTCGCCGGGGCCGGTGTGGTCGGCCTGGCCGGCGGGGTCACCCGGGGACCGTCTCCCGGGCCGTCGCCGGCACCTCGTCGGGCGCGTCAGCGGGCGCGTCGGCGACCGGGCGCCAGGTACCGTCCGCGTCGGCCCAGCCGTGGCCCCGGTCGTAGGCGGCGTTGAGCTCGGCGGTCAGGCGCGAGCCCCGCTCGGGCAGGGTCAGCCCGTGGTCTTCGGCGTGTTCCCTCAGCCACGCGCGGACGTCGGTCGCGGACGCCGTCTGGTGCGGGCGGCGTGGCCGGGAGCGGGCCGGCACCGGGCGTTTCGGAGCGCTCTCCGGC
This sequence comes from Frankia sp. Hr75.2, assembly GCF_949319125.1. Classification (NCBI taxonomy): domain Bacteria; kingdom Bacillati; phylum Actinomycetota; class Actinomycetes; order Frankiales; family Frankiaceae; genus Frankia; species Frankia sp. Hr75.2. Next base: position 40,190 of record NZ_CASGGV010000314.1, read on the forward strand.
GCCGGTGGCGCAATAGCGTCGTTCTTCTCCACGTCCGTCCACGCCGTGTCTATCTTGGCCGTTCGGGCGATGGCCACCGTCTCGCCGTACTCCGCGTACTCGCCGAGCACGGACGCTATTTCGTCGCGGCATTCGTCGCACACGTCGAGCCGCACCAGCCTGCCGTCGTAGGCGAGCACCGCGGTCCTGGTGGCAGCGATCCTCTCCGTACCGTGGTTCCCGACGTTGTCGCACCAGACGTTGATGAGCGATATTACTTCGCGTGCCATCAGAAAGACCCCTCTTCGTGTTCGGACGCCCATCGTCCGGGTGTTTCCGGACACCAGCCTAGTGGGGTCGAAGAAGGGTGGCAAATGGAGTATGGATCGTACTGTTCGCATGTCGGTCAAACCGATAGGCGGCGCCGCGGAATACCGTTGGCCGTCGCCGCCGGGTAGAGCCGGCGTGGGGGGTTCTGCCAGTGCTTGGTCGGGCAGGGACTCCCACCCGCGCGTGCCAGCCTGTTCGCTGGAAGCACGCAGCACGCAGCACGCAGCACGCAGCACGCAGCACGCGGCGCGCAGGCGCGCGGCGCGGTGCGCACGCCCCTCGAGGGCGGGCCACGGGTCAGCCCCGCCGGGGCGGCCACCCCCTCGACAAGCACCTCGGAAGAGACCCATGCGAGCGACATACATGTACGGCGCCGGCGACGTGCGGATCGCCGACGTCGGCGACCCGGCGCTGGAGCAGCCGACCGACGCGCTGGTGCGCGTCGTGCTGGCGTGTATCTGCGGCAGCGACCTGCACCCGTATCACAGCCTGGTGGCAACCCCGGCGGGCGTCCCGATGGGCCACGAGTTCATCGGCGTCGTCGAGGAGGTCGGCGGCGAGGTGTCGACGCTGCGCGCCGGCGACCTCGTCATCGCCCCGTTCGCCTGGTCGGACGGCACCTGCGAGTTCTGCCGCGAGGGCCTGCACACCTCGTGCCGCACCGGCGGGTTCTTCGCGGCCGGCGGCGTCGGCGGCGGCCAGGCCGAGGCGATACGCGTCCCGCAGGCCGACGGCACCCTGGTGAAGGTCCCGGTGGCCGAGGACTCCGCCCTCCTGCCGTCCCTGCTGACCCTCTCGGACGTGTTCGGAACCGGCTACCACGCTGCCGTCCGGGCCGGCGTGAACCCGCGCACCACGGTCACCGTCATCGGTGACGGCGCGGTCGGGCTGATGGCGGTGCTCTCGGCCCGCCGGCTCGGCGCGGAGCGGATCATCCTGATGGGGCGGCACAAGGCCCGCACCGACCTCGGCCTCGAGTTCGGCGCGACGGACGTCGTCGCCGAGCGCGGCGAGGAGGGCGTCGCCCGGGTGCGGGAGCTCACCGGCGGCGACGGCAGCCACGCGGTACTCGAGGCCGTCGGCTACCGGGCCGCCTACGACCAGGCCCTCGGTGTGGTCCGGCCGGGTGGCGTGATCAGCCGGGTCGGCGTGCCCCAGTACGCCGACGCGCCGATCGGCTTCCCCAGCCTCTTCGGCCGCAACATCACCCTCACCGGGGGCCCGGCGCCTGTCCGGGCCTACATCGAGACGCTGCTGCCCGCCGTCCTCGACGGGGAGGTCGAGCCCGGCAAGGTCTTCGACCGCACCGTCTCCCTCGAGGGCGTCCCCGCCGGCTACCGCGCGATGGACGACCGCAAGGCCCTCAAGGTCCTCGTCCGCCCGTAGCGGCCGCCCGGGGCCGGCCGCCACGCCACCGGGGG
>NZ_CASGGV010000315.1:0-41325 GCF_949319125.1 Frankia sp. Hr75.2
GGGTCGAGCCGCACATTGCCGGGCCTGCTCGAAATCATTTTTCGGGGCCCGGTCAAATGAGCACGCATTGAGCGCTAGTGAAATTCTGAAATCGAATGCCGATCGGTTAGGTTCTCCAACCATGCAGGTCAAAGCAATTTTGATCAACTGGAGACGCGGTCTATGACCATCATTCGAGCTGGTTAAAAGCCGGTTGCTCCGCAAATTGAGCAACCTGGCATACCTCCTGCGCGGATCCACCGTCGACCCTGTACTGGGAAGATGCATGCGCGTTGTGCGCGCGGACGTTCCGGTGCGGCCCGACATTCGCGGTGGCCATATGACGGTGGGTCACGGCGCGCGTCACCTACGAGCTCCGCGAGATCGGCCGGTGTGGCGAACGAACACCGGCCGATCCCCGTCCTCATTTCTGGGAGTGCCTGGAATGGGCTGGCTGGGTGACGCCGAGTTGGGGTCGCCTGTCCGGTTCTCTATCCTCATGTCGGTCCAGCGAAGTGATTGAACAGCGGGCAGCATCCCGCCATGCAATCCCGGTCATCGTGGCCGCGTCGTTCCCGCTACCCGAGCGCACCGCCCAACGCGGACGTCCGGGCTGATGGTCGGGGCCATGGCCTGCTGGCCCCGACACTTGGTGTCATCCCGGGGTCGTGGCCCGCGCCCCGTGCGCGGACGCACGACGGTGAGGCCGCGCGTTTCTGCTGGTAGACGGCCTGTCCCTGCGGTCAGGGATGGTGATCGTGGGGCCGGGGATGGTGGGGTAGCGGTTCGCATTGTGCACGGTTCTGTCCATGGAGGACGACATCACGGTGGTCGCGCAGGCGGCATCCGGGCCGGAGGCGCTGGTGACGGCCCGGCTCCACCGCCCCGACGTCGCGCTGCTCGACCTGCAGATGCCCGGCCTGGACGGCATTGCTGTCGCCCAGGCGCTGCACGCCGACCTGCCCGCGTGCGCCAACGTGATCGTGACCAGCCACGGGCGGCCCGGCTATCTCAGGCGGGCGCTCGCCGCCGGAGCGCGCGGCTTCCTGCCCAAGACCGTGTCCGTGCAGGTGCTCGCCGACGTGGTGCGGGTGGTGCACGGCGGCGGCCGGTACGTGGACCCGGAGCTGGCGGCCGAGGCGATCGCGGCCGGGGACAGCCCGCTGACGCCGCGCGAGGCGGAGGTGCCGGAGCTGGCCGCTGGCGGCGCGCCGGTGGAGGAGATCGCGGCACGGGTGTCGCTGTCGCGGGGCACCGTGCGCAACTACCTGTCGTCGGCGGTCGCAAGCTGGGCGCGGTCAACCGGCACGAGGCCGTCCAGCTCGCCCGCGTCCGCGGCTGGATCTGACCGGAGGCGGCCCCGCGAGGGATCATGCCCGCGCCGGCGGGCCTACTCGCGGACGCCGGCCAGCTCGGCGGGGCGGCGACGCAGCAGCAGCGCGGCCGGGATCACGCTGGCCAGCACGGCCGTGACCAGGCAGGTCAGGACGATCCCGGCGAGCGGAGCCCAGGGCACGGCCAGCGGCACGGACGGCGCGATGTCGGCCAGGCCGTGGCGGGCACCGAGCGCCGTGACCGCCGTGACGACCGCGGCCAGCAGCACCCCGATGCAGGTCACCAGCACCGCCTCGGTGCCGACCACCCACAGCACCTGACGGCGGGTGGCACCGGCGAGCCGGATGGTCGCGAACTCCCGTGCGCGGTCCCGGGTCGCCATCACGAGGGTGTTGGCGATCGCGATGCCGGTGTAGACGAGCGACAGGCCGAGCATGGCGACCGACGCCTGCCGGTTCACCCGTGCCTCCTCCTCGCCCGCCGCCGAGAGGTAGCTCCCGGTGTCGACCACCGTTCCGGCACCGGCGGCGGCCGCCGCGTGTACCTGTTCCAACGACGCGTCCGGTGCCAGCCGCAGGTAGACGACGTCGGCCACCGGGAGGGCGTGGCGGTCGCGCAGCCGCGACGGCAGCAGGACGGTCTCCGAGAGGTCGAGCTGCCTCTCGAAGACGGCCACCACCCGCAGCCGTGCCGGCGTCGAGTCACCGAGCCACAGCTCGGCCGTCTCGCCGAGCTCCCAGCGACCCTCCGGAACGGCGACCGTGTCGGTGCCGGCGAGGTCGGCCAGCGATCCCGCGACCAGGGGGACGTCGAGTACGGCGGCGAGGTCCGCGCCCGACGCGTAGTAGCCGGTCCAGCCCTCCGGCTCGTCGCCGTCCCGAACGTAGACCCGGCTCTCGGTGACGGGAACGGCGGCACTCACCCCGGGGACCTCGCGCAGGGCGGCGACGCTCGCGTCGGGCAGCCCCTTCCCGGTGACGGGGATGGTGAGTGCCTCGGCCGTGATCCGCTCCCGTGCCGTGTTCTGCGTCGCCGCCTGCAGGGTGCCGAGCCCGGTCAGGGTGGAGCCGGCAATCCCGACGGTCACCAGGATCGGCGCCGCGGTCGCGGCGGTGCGCAGCACGGCCGCCCGCGCGCCATGGCCGGCGAGCAGGCCCACCGCCCCCGACGACCCCGACAGCGGGGCACTGAGCAGCGACACCAGCGGTGGCACCACGAGCGGAGCGAACATCGCGCAGGCGACGATCAGGAACAGCGCCGTGATCATGATGAGCGCGACGGCGTCCGCGCTCGGGTTCGCCACCAGCACCGCGACCAGCGGCACGCAGCAGCCGAGAGCGAGCAGGCCGGCCAGCGCGCGCGCCGTCGTCATCGGCCGGCGGTCCACCGCCGCGTCGCGCAGCGCCTCGACCGGGCGCACCCGCCCCGCTCGCCGCGCCGCCACCCAGGCACCGAGCAGGGCCACGCCCAGCCCGGTCCCGAACGCGGCGGCCACCGGCCAGAAGACGAACCGGGCGGTGAAGTCGCTGGGCACGAACCCGGTGCGGGCCAGGCGCGCGGCGAAGTCCGGGGCGATCGCGGCTCCCAGGGCACCGCCGGCCAGCGAGGCGAGCACGCCGACGGTGAGGGCCTCGCCGAGCACGATCCGAAAGACCTGGCGGGGCGTGGCGCCGGCGGCCCGCAGCAGGCCGAACTCATGGCGCCGGGCCGTCACGGCGTAGGCGAACGTCCCGGAGACCACGAAGATCGACACGAAGCCGGCGAGCCCCGTGGTGGCGGCGAGCAGGGCGACCGCCTCCGTCCGCCGCTCGGCGTCGGGGTCCGGCTCGGCTCGGCGCCGGTCGTCGCCGGTGAGCACCTGAACGGAACCGTCCTCGAGCGCGGTGTCGCCGACGACGGCGCGGGCGGCGTCGGCCAACGACATGACGGAGGGTGTGCTGGCGCCGGCTGGGCCGGTGCCCGGCGCGTTCAGCGCGACCGCCGCGACGCGGCCGTCGGCGAGCTCCTCGGCAACGGCGTCGGCGGTGTACAGCGCCGCCGGGGCGTCGGTGCGCAGCACGCCGCTGACCACGAAGCGCTCCACGCCGCGCCCGGTGACGACGGTGATCTCGGCTCCGGGACGGTGGGCGGTCGGGGCGCTGAGCACGACGTCCCGAGCACCACGGGGCGGCCCGCCCGCGACCCACCCGTAGGCGTGCAGGGCGGCGGCCGACCACGGGCGGACGGTGTCACCGGGCGCTCCGGGCGCCGTCGCGTACGCCGCGAAGTCCAGCACCAGGGAAGCGTCCAGGCCGGCCAGACGGTCGCGCAGGCCGCTCGGCAGCCCGCGCGCGGTGGCGGTACGCAGCGAGGCCGTCTCCCGGTCCTCGCCTGAACCGGTGGTGACACTGACAGTGCCGCCACCTGCCACGACCACGTCGGCATCGACGTACCAGGTCGGGCGGCCCCCGCCGCCCCCGACGCTGCTCACGAGGGTCAGCGCCATCGCGGCCAGCAGCGCCACGCCGAGCGTCAGCGCGACGAATGTGCCCACCAGACTGCCCTTGCGGGCGCGGACGGTGTGCCAGACCAGCCGGATCATGGCCGCTCACCCACCGGCCCGGTCAGACGCCCGCTCGGCGGCTCACCCGCTCTGGCGCGCGTCACGGCTGCTGCCGTGGCTGCTGCCGTGGCCTCGGCCGGCTCGGCCGGCTCGGCCGCGGGCTCGAGGCCGGCCAGCCGGGCGGCGACCGTCCGCGGAGTCGGATCGCGCAGCTCGCCCGCGGGCCGACCGTCGGCCAGGAACACCACCCGGTCCGCGTGGGAGGCGGCGACCGGGTCGTGCGTCACCATCACGATGGTCTGACCGTCCCGGTCGACCAGTCCGCGCAGCAACGTCAGCACCTCGCGGCCGGTCGTCGAGTCCAGCGCGCCGGTGGGCTCGTCGGCGAACAGCACCGACGGACGGGTCACCAGCGCCCGCGCGATCGCCACCCGCTGCTGCTGGCCGCCCGACAGCTCCGCCGGCCGACGCCGGCCCCGGTCGGCCAGGCCCACCGCCTCGAGCACCTCCCGGACCTCGCGCCGGCGCGGCCGCCGTCCGGCCAGCCGCAGTGGCAAGGCCACGTTCAGCTCGGCGGTCAGGGACGGCACCAGGTTGAAGGCCTGGAAGACGAAGCCGACCCGGTCCCGGCGCAGCACGGTCAGCGCGTTCTCGCTCAGCCGGGCCAGGTTCTCGCCGTCGAGGAAGACCTCGCCCGCCGTCGGCCGGTCCAGACCCGCCGCGCACTGCAGCAGCGTCGACTTGCCCGAGCCCGACGGACCCATCACCGCGGTGAAGGTGCCGCGGACGAAGGCGAGCGTGACGTCGTCGAGCGCCGTCACGGCGGCGGTCCGTCGGCCGTAGACCTTGCTGACGCCGCGCAGCGCCACCGCCGCCGTCATGCCGACACCTCCCGCCGGGTGAGGAACCACTGGGCGACGAGCAGGTTCGGCACCCAGCACAGGAACGGCACGACGTGGTAGGCCCGGTCGAACGCGACGTCGGCGTCGGTGCCCGCCAGCCCGGTCTGCGTGGCGATCAGCACCCCCAGCCACAGCCGCAGGGTCACCGCGGCATAGGTCAGGGCGAACGCCCGCAGCGCCCAGCGCCGGTGGGCGGGGACGTCGCGGTGGCGGATGGCCCGCCACGCCGCGACGGCGAAGCTCACCCACAACAGCGCCAGCAGACCGAAGCCGGCGGTGCCGACCGGACCCGCGAGGTTCACCGACGCCAGCACGGCTCCCGCGACCCCGGCGACCAGGATGGCGCTGAGCGTGATCCGTCCGGCCGTCCGATGCAGCCTGGGTGCTCGGGCTCTCACCCGCGCGGAGAGCTGGACAGGCGAGAGCAGCAGGGCAAGTCCCCCGAACGCGACGTGCAGGTAGAACGCGATCTGGATCGGCGTCGGCCGGTCGACGTAGTTCAGTGCCAGGTCGCTGTCCTGCTCGGCCAGGGCCGTCAGGGACGTTGTCAGGTAGGGAAGCGGGGCGAACAGCGCGATGGCCACCGCGCTGAGCGCAAACCACCAGGCGGCGGCGTGGCCCCGGCCGCGGGCGGGGCCGGTGGAAGAGGCCAGGGTGGACATCGGGTGCCTCCGGGACGGGTTCAGGGGGCGGGCTCTGAGCAGGCTTGGAGCGGCTCGGGGCAGCTCTGGGGGAGGGGCGGACAGGCTGTGGACCGGGCTGGCCGTGGCGGTCTGCCCGCGCTGGGCGACCAGCGCCTCGGTCAGGGTCGCCGGGCGGGGGACCGGGGGTCGACACCCTGGCGGGTCGTATCGGCCCGCGTCTGGTCACCCTCGGCGTCACCCGCGCGGGTGACGCCGGCTGCCCGGCCTGGGGATGGCGTCACGGCCGCGAAGCCGGTCACGATGGGCTGTGTCCTCGGCCATGGTCGCTTCCGACGTCCTGTCCGTCCTGCCCGGTCCGCTGCCCCGTGAGGGCGCCGCCTCGCCCGGAGCCCGTCCGGGCCATCCGCTGTGGCGCGCGCGCCCGTACCGGGCCGACGTCTGGCTGGCGATCGGCCTGGCGGTCGCGACGATCACGGTGACACTGGTCTCGTCCGGTCGGGCGCCCTACCACCCGCCAGACGCGGTCACGGCCGCGCTGGCCACGGTGTCCGCGCTGGCGCTGGCCTGGCGGCAGGCCGCGCCGCTCGCCGCGATGGCGGTGACGTCGACGATCGTCGCGGTCAACGCCGCGGCCGGCTACGCCGTCGTGGCCGTCCAGTGGCCAGCGTGGCTGGCCCTGTTCGGCTGCTTCTCGGTGGGCGGCCGTGGTGTCCGGATCGCCAGCACCGCGCTGTGCGTCATGGCCGTCGGCGGCTACGCCCTTTTCGACCGCGGTGCCCTGACGGTCGAGGACATGGCCGGGATCACGATGTCCTTCCTCATCGCGACGGTCGGCGGCGACGCCGCGCGCAGCCGCCGCGCGGTCGCCGCGGCGCAGCACGCCCAGGTCCGCGGCGAGGCACGGGAGCAGGCGCTGGCCGCCGAGCGCCTGCTGCACGAGGAAAGAGGCCGGCTGGCGGGCGAGCTGCACGACGCGCTGGGCCACACCGTGAACGTGATGGTGTTGCAGGCGGGCGTCGCGCGGCGGCTGTTCGCGGAGAACCCGGCCTTCGCCCAGCAGGCGCTCGCCGACATCGAGAACGTGGGCCGGGAAGCGCTGGGCGAGCTGGACCGGATGCTGCGGGTGCTGCATCCGGTCCAGGACCCGCGCCAGGGCGACGAGGGCCTCGACGTGAGTGACGACGACCCGGACGACGCCCACGGCCAGGCGGGCGCCCAAGGACTGGCGGCGCTCGCCGACCGGATCCGCGCCACCGGGCGGGAGGTGGACCTCGACGCCGAACCCGTCGACCTGTCGGCGGGCAGCGAGCGGGTGCTGTACCGGATCGTGCGGGAGGCGCTGACCAACGCCGTCCGGCACACCGACACGGGACGGATCCGCGTTCGGGTCAGCCGGGTCGCCGACCAGATCCGGGTCGAGGTGTTCAACGAGGGCGCCGGGTTCGCCTCCCCGGTGCCGGGCCGGGGGCTGATCGGCATGCGGGAGCGGGCCCGGCTCGAGGGCGGGTCGTTCGAGGCCGGACCCGTCGAGGGCGGCTTCCGGGTGCTGGCCACCCTCCCGACGCACCCGGCCACCGGCTCGTGATCACCGTGCTGCTGGCCGACGACGACGGCCTGGTGCGCAGCGGGCTGCGGGCGTTGCTGGACGCCGAGCCGGACATCTGTGTCGCCGCCGAGGCGGCCACCGGAGAGGAGGCGGTGCTGGCGGCACGCAGCTACCGGCCCGACGTCGTGCTCATGGACGTGCGCATGCCCCGTCGGGACGGCGTCTGGGCGACGTCCCAGATCACCAGCTGGCCGCATCCCCGGCCGCGGGTCCTGGTGCTGACCACCTTCGACGTCGACAAGGTGGTCGAGGACGCCCTCGCCGCCGGCGCCGACGGCTTCCTGCTCAAGCGGGCCACCCCTGAGCAGCTGATCGACGGCATCCGGGTGGTCGCCGCGGGCGACGCGCTGGTCGCCCCCGCGGTGACCCGCCGGCTGCTGGCCACGCTCGCCCGCCGTCGCGTGCCCGACCGCGAGCTGCTGACGCGGGCCGACCAGCTGACCGACCGGGAGGCGGAGGTGCTGCGGGCACTGGCCGAGGGCAGGTCGAACACCGAGATCGCGGCCGTCCTGAACCTGTCGGTCGAGACGGTCCGCACCCACGTCAAGCGGATCCTCAGCAAGCTGGGTGTCCGGGACCGCACCCAGGCGGTGGTGTGGGCGTACCGCGCCGGGTTCGTCGACATGACGGCCCCCGGCCCCTGACCCGCACACCGCCCACCTTCCCCCGGTGACCTGGGCCATCCCGGCTTCGAGCGGTTCAGGCACCGGATCACCATCGCCGGTGAGGTGCCCGTCGGTGTCGACGGCCGCCCGTCGCAGCCCCGCGAAGGTTGTGGGGTGCCAGAAGTCGGCTTGGGTCTGTGACCTGGGATGATGCGGCGGAGCGGGCTGTCGGCATGATGGTCGACTATGTCCATCCGCCTGCTCTATCTGATCTTCGTGCGGGTGTGCGGCTGGCTGGTCCTCCTCGGCCGTTCGTCGGCGTCGAAGGACATCGAGCTGCTGGTGTTGCGGCACGAGGTCGCGGTGCTGCGCCGTACCCAGCCCAAGCCGCGGTGGGACTGGGCGGATCGCGCGGTGCTCGCCGCACTGATCAGGGTTCTCCCCAAGACGCTGCGAGCGCACCGGCTGGTCACCCCCGGCACCGCCCTGCGGTGGCACCGCCGTCTGATCACACGGAAATGGACCCATCCGCAGCGGACGGGACGACCACCGGTCAGCACGGAGATCGCGACCCTCATCGAGCGGCTCGCGACCGAGGACACGACGTGGGGGTACCAGCGGATCCAGGGCGAGCTCCTCAAGCTCGGCCACCGGGTGAGCGCCTCCACGATCCGCCGGGTCCTGAAGACCCTCGGGTTGCCACCGGCGCCCAGGCGGCAGATCGACACGACGTGGCGGCAGTTCCTGCGCACCCAGGCCTCGACCATGCTGGCCGTCGACTTCTTCCATATGGACTGCGCCGTGACGCTGCGGCGGTTGTACTGCTTCTTCGCCCTGAAAGTCGGCTCCCGCACCGTCCACATCCTCGGAGTCACCGCCCACCCGGACGGCCCGTGGACCACCCAACAAGCCCGGAACCTCCTCATGGACCTCGGCGACCGAGCAGCCGACTTCCAGTTCCTGGTCCGCGACCGGGCCAGCCAGTTCACCGCGTCGTTCGACGCGGCCCTCGCCGACGCCGGCATCACCACCATCAAGATCCCACCCCGAACCCCGCGGGCGAACGCCTACGCGGAACGGTTCGTCCACATGGTCCGGACCGAGGTCACCGACCGGATGCCGATCTTCGGCGAGTGGCACCTGCGCACGGTCCTGACCGCGTACGCACGGCACTACAACGGACGACGACTCCACCGCGGCCGCGACCTTCAACCACCACGGCCCGACCACCCCGTCGCCGACCTGGCCAGGGAACGGATCAAGCGCCAGCCTGTCCTCGGCGGCCTGATCAACGAATACGAACGAGCCACCTAAAACCCCAGGCCACCACCGGTGCCGAGTTCTGACACCCCACACGCCATCGCCCAGGCGAACGGACTACCTGTGCCGTGAGCGGGGACGGCGCTTGCTCAGTCCTGCCGGCCCTTGGGGGTCGGGTCCGCTGCCCACCACTGGTGGTCGAACCGGGCAGCCATGCCTGGTTCCCGGACGGTTCTCCCGGCCGAGCATGAGGCGGGGGCTCTCGCGTACTACGGGCGGATGCGGGGACGTGCAACCTCGACAGGACTGAGGAGGCGCCGTCCCCATGAGCATCGCTGTGCTCGTCATGACCGACGGTCGAGACGAGCACCTTGACCGCGCTGTGCAGTCGGCCAGCTGGCACCTCGGTGGACCCATCACGGAATGGTTCATGCACGACGACTCTGGCGACGATGACCACCGAGCCCAGCTCGCCAAGCGGTACCCGCAGTTCGTCCAGCTGGGTATCGGCCCGCGGCGCGGTTTCGGTGGCGCCATCAGCTGGGCCTGGAGCGTCCTCAGCATTAACCGGGCCCTCGACTTCGCCTTCTACGTCGAAGACGACTTCGTCTTCCACGTCGAAGACGACTTCATCTTCCATCAGCCCGTCGACCTAGGCGCCATGGCCGATGTGCTCACCAGCCGGCCCCACCTCGCCCAACTCGCACTCCGCCGACAGCCATGGAACGACGCCGAGCGGGCCGCCGGCGGGATCGTCGAGCAGCACCCCGACGACTACGTCGAGCAGACCGACGAGGACGGCAACGCCTGGCTCGAGCACCGCCGGTTCTTCACCACGAACCCGTGCCTGTACCCGCGGGAACTGTGCTCGGCCGGCTGGCCGGCTGGGCCCGACTCCGAGGGCCGGTTCGGCCTCCGACTACTCGAGCACGGCCTGCCCTGGGGTGTCTCCGGGGCGGACGTCCGCATGGGCTTCTGGGGCGCACGGGACAGCGGCGAATGGGTGGAACACATCGGCGTCCAGCGTGCTGGAACCGGCTACTGAAGGGGATGCCATGAAAAAGATCGCTCTCATTCTCGCTGTCATCGCAGCCTGCCTGGCCGTAGGCATCGTGGCGGCGCGAGCCAGACCACCGGCGTGCTCACCCTCTCCGTGACCCGCGCCGGCACCCAGCTCGCCACCGCCGACCCCGGGATCAGCTACACCGCCGGCGCCTGTGGGGCTCCAGAACCCCGATTCTGCCTGTGATCTGGTCTTTTGCGGTTGACAGGATCTTCCGCGCAAGTGGTCAGGCGTTGCGATATTCGTTGATCATGCCGTCGAGGATGCGTGTGCGACGGATGGTGGAATTCGACGTCGGGGCGACCACGGGTGGCGGGTCGGGTGGGTGCTGGCCGAGGGAGCGGTGGGGTCGGTGGGTGTTGAAATGCTTCGCGTAGCTGTCAAGGACCGATGTCAGGTGCCGTTCGGAGACGATCAGGAGTCTGTCGGTGCATTCGCGGCGGGCGGTGCCTACCCAGCGTTCCGCGATCGCGTTCGCTTTCGGCGACTGTGGTGGTGTGCGCATCACGTCGATGCCGGCTGCGGTGAAGACGGCATCGAAGGAAGCCGTGAATTTCGTGTCGCGGTCACGGATGAGGAACTGGAACCGGTGGCTGCGCTCCTCGAGATTCATCAGCAGGTTTCGTGCCTGCTGGGTTACCCAGGCCGCGGTCGGATGCTTGGTGACCCCGAGGAGGTGGACTCGGCGGTGGCGTGCTCGACGACGAAGAACACGTAGATCCGTTGCAGGAACACGGTATCCACCGTGAAGAAGTCGCAGGCCAGCAGGCCAGCAGGCCGGACGCCTGCGCGCGCAGGAACGTCCGTCAGGAGGCGTCAGCCCGCCGGGGTGCGGGGTCGACGCCGGCGCGGTGCAGGATCCGCCAGACGGTGGCGACCCCGACCGGGTAGCCCAACCCGATCAGTTCGCCGTGGATCCTGCGGTGGCCCCAGGTCGGGTTCTCCCACGCGAGGCGCAGAACCAGCTCGCGGATCTCCCGGCGGACCGGCGGCCGCCCAGAGGTCTTGCGTGCGTAGGTCCATTTTCGGGCGAGGAGGTCGCGGTGCCAGCGCAGCACGGTGGCGGGGGTGACGAAGAACGAACCCCACCGAGCCCGGGGCAGGAGCCTGGACAGGGCTGCGAGGATCACCCGATCCGCCGGTTCCAACGTCGGACGGTTCACCTGCCGTCGAAGCACCGCCACCTGATGTCGCAGGACGAGGAGCTCCACGTCTTTCGCGGTGTCGCCGCGCACGCGGAGCAACATCAGTCCGAGAACGTTGCGTGTCAGGGCGTAGAGCAGCGACCACACCATGACCATCCAGCCTGCCCGGGGCGGGCCCCGTCCGGCAGGCAAACACGCAGGTCACCGCCCAAATCCGGGTTCTGGAGCCCCACAGGTTGGCCTCGAACTGCGCTACCGTCACCCCACCGGGCCGGCCGCTCCCCCATTGCCCTTGACTTTCAGTCACGCCTCCCACACCAGCCGCTTTGGGATAACGTGCGACTTTCCCTGCACCTTCGGTTCATGCGCGTGGCTCATCCTTCCGGTTGGCCGTGCTCATCAACCCGGGCAGCGCATCCCCTTGGCTCCACCCGCGACCTGTTGGGTGGCCACGACCAGGGACTCGCCAATCGAGTTTCGCGCGGGTGCGCTGGAAATGATAAGTGACCACGATCGACCGCCGATCGCCTGGGTTTCCCGCTGGGCGGCGTCACCTCGCCGCTGCATCGAACAGGGGGTCAAGCGATGACCCGCCGTCCGGAGCGGGCGGCACGTGAGGGAACAGCTCCTGGAAGGCGCCCTGGGTGATGCGGTGCCGGGTGGCGGGGTCGAGGTCGCCGACGAGCTCCTGGAGTGTCTTCTGGGTGTGGCCGAAGGTGCCTTCGATGTGCGGGTAGTCGCTGCCCCAGCACACGTTGCGCCAGCCCATGGCCGTCACCGCGGCGACGGCCGAGCGGTCGTGTTGGAAGGAGGCGTAGACGTTCTCGTACAGGTACTCGCTGGGGAGCCGTCGCAGGCGGGGACTGACGGCCGACGCGTGCTGCCGGTACGCCTCGTCGAGCCGGTCGGCGATGAACGGCCCCCAGGTCGCTCCGCCCTCGGACACGATTGCGCGCAGGGACGGGTGCCGGTCGAACACGCCGCCGGCGATCAGTTTGGCCACCGCCCGCTGGCCGCCGTAGGTCGTCTCCAGGTAGTTCAGGAGCGCGCCGCCGGGGCCGCGGTAGTAGACGCCGTTGCGGGTGGACGCGTCGTGGGGCTCGCTGCCGATGTGGAACGCGATCACGAGACCCGTCTCCGCGAGGGCGGCCCACAGCGGCTCCCACGACTCACGATGCCAGTCGTCCCCGTCGACGAGTGGCGTGACCGGCAGGGACGCGGCGTGGTAGCCGAGCCCGGCGGCCCGCTCGACCTCGGCCATGGCGGTGGAGACGGTGAGGAAGGGGATCGTCGCCGCGCAGATGTAGCGGGGCGAGAACCGCTGGTACTCGATCGCCCAGTCGTTGATCGCCTGGGCGCCCGCGGCGAGCAGCTCCGGGTCACGGATTGACGAGGTCCACATCCCCAGCGAGGGATAGATGAGCTCGGCCCAGATGCCTTCGGAGTCCAGGTCGAGCAGGCGCATCTCCTTGTCGTTGGCGCCGGGCGCCCGCTCGGGAACGGTGTGGCCGTTCTCGTCGGTGAGCTGCCGGCCCGGCCGGGGCAGGCGGCGCCGGAACTCCTGCCCGTCAACGTGGATCGTCTCCCAGCCGCCGTCGGAGTCCTTGACGCTGCGCGGCATCCGCGCCGCGAGGGACCCGGGCAAGCTCTTTTCGAAAAGATCGTCCGGCTCGACAAGGTGTGAGTCACCCGAGTTGGCCCAGATCTTTGCCACGGTTCCTACCTCCTTCTCGTCGACGACGGGTCGCAACCTCGTCGTCGACACCTACCGGTTGCCGTACGGTTCGTGGTGGTCATCGGACGGTCGGCTTCTCCCCTCGTCCACTCGTTCCACCAGGGCACTCACGTCCTCGAGTGAGCGCAGGGTGTCGTTGAGGTGTGTGCAGGTGGACGGGCCGACGAAGGTGTCGCGCACCCAGCCACGCAGGCCCTCGGCCGGCGCGCCTGCCAGGCGGGCGGCGCTCGCCGCCGCGTTGGGGCACTCCGGCCACGGGAGGGCGCCGATGTCGGCCTCACCCGACAGGAACTGCCGCGTCGAGGGGTCGAATGTGGCGTGGACCGTGTACTCGTGCACGATCGTCTCGACGCCGTCGCCGTCCATGTGGCTGTCGCGGAAGAAGCACTCCACCAGGGCGACCTCGCCGTCCTTCCACACGTCGAGCCGGCGACGTCGGCGCATCCCGTGCGGCGGGAGCGAGTCGAACGCGTGCCAGCCGAGCGGGTCGTCGGTGGACTCGACGGAGGGCGCCTCGGGACCGGTGTGGGTGGGTGGCATCCCTGTCCCGGCGAACCCCGACACGAGCGTGCCTCCCGCCACCCACCCGGCGCACAGGTCCGGGTGCTGCAGCGTGAGCTTCGGACGAGACCGGACCGCACCGCCGACCTGCACCGCGTAGCCGCCCACGAGCAGAGCCGTCGGCAGGTCGTCGAGGAGCTGGAACCGCACGGAGCGCGACACTCGCTCGCCAGGCATGGCGTCATCGACGGCCTTCCGGAAGCCGGCGGACGCCGCCATACCGACGAGCGCCGCCAGACCCGGATGGGACGGGTCGCCGGTGATCCGGCGGACGAGCCGCTCCGGGTGGTCCACCTGGAGATCGAGGCGCGCCGTGCCGAGGATGGTGCTTGCGCCGTCGAGCGCGGTGCGCAGATCGCGCCCCCGCGCCACGACGGTGACCGGTCCAAGCAGCCCGTCCGGCCGTAGGGAGTCGTGGGTGGTGGTCCGTCGCACCGAGCCCGGTCGGCGGGCCGGCGTGGCGGATGCCGGGTGTGCGCCCAGTGTGTTCATGGCGAGCCGTCCTGGATCCGAGATGTCATCAGAACCTCTTCAGGGTCGTTCCCAGCCTAGGGAGACAACTCGTCAATATGCAAGACTCGTTTTCAAATTAGAGTGACAGGTGACCCTGGAGGGAGCTGTGACCGAGCCGACCCCCGCGACGACACCACGGGTTGGGCGGCCCCGCCGTTTCGACGCCGACACGGAACGGGGCATGATCATGGACGCGGCGATGCGGCTCATGGCGCTCAACGGCTACGTCCAGACGTCCGTCGGCGAGATCCTCGCCGACGCCGGGCTGTCGACCCGGTCGTTCTACCGCCACTTCGAGTCGAAGGAGGCCTTGCTGCTGGCCCTCCTCGAACGCGACGCCGCGGCGGTGGCGCGTTCGCTGGAGCGCGCCGTGGCCGCGGCCTCCGATCCGGTCGCCGCGATCGAGGCCTGGCTGGAGCGATTCCTCGACGTCTTCTACGAGCCCCGGCGGGCCGCCCGCGTGGCGCTGTTCTCGTCCCCCGCCGTTCGCGGCTCCTACCCGCTGGCCGACGTGCTACAGGACATGCGACGGATCTTCTGCCAGCCGCTCGTCGGCGCACTGCGCGCGGGCCACGAGGCAGGTCTTCTGCGCTCACCGACCCCGGAGGCCGACGCGAACAGCCTGTACGCCCTCGTCAGCGCCGCCGCGGATCGGCACGAGGCCCACTTCCAGCAGCGGGCGGCGGCGAGGGCGCACGTCGTGCGGTTCGCGTGGCCGGCCCTCGGGCTGCCGGAGGGCGAGACCCCCGGCGGGCCGAGGAGCCGGCGAGCCGACGAGCGAGGTCGAGCACGAAGATGAACTCGAAGTCGGCCCGTTCGGCGAAGTGCCTGTCGACGTGGGTGTCGCCGATGTGCACGAACCGCCGGCAGCCGAAGGCCGCTCGGACCCCCGCGAGCTCGTGCTTGCGGCTGACGAAGTCGGGGACGATCCCGGCGCGCTCCCACATCACCGGCTGCTCGCCGAGGGTGCGGTCGGAGCAGCTACCGATCACGTAGCCCTGTGCCTGGGCCCACCGCACGAAGGCCAGTCGGAGCGGCCCGGCCGGGTCGCCCGTCTTCAGGGTGCCGTCGATGTCGAAGCTGACGAGCGTGCGGGTCTCCATCGCTGTGCTCCGTTTCCCTGCTGTGCTCCGTCGCTCACTCGCTTCGCGGCCCCGCTCGTTCCTCGCGGGACCACTCCGCTCGCTCGACTACTCCGCTCAGTCTGTGCGCAACATGACCGACGCGGGATCGTGGAAGAAGCTGGCGCCGGGGCAGAGCAGCGCCGTCCTGGCACCGGGAACCTGACGTTCACCCTCGGTGCCCCGCAGCTGTCGCACCGCCTCGGTGTAGAAGTTGAAACCCCCCGCCCGTCCCTGCGACAGCCCACCCCCGTTGGTCGTGACGAGTGTGTGCCCGCCGAGGCGAAGGATGTGCGCCTCCGCGTCCCACGACGATGCGAGCAGGTCGCCGGCCTCGCCCGGCTTGCAGAACCCGGCTGCCTCGATGCACCCCACGGTGTCGATGGTGTAGCCGTCGTAGGGGAAGAAGAGGTCGAGGTCGTTGACGGTCAGGTCGCTGCGCTCCCACAGGCCGGCCAGGGAGGTCCACAGAGCGTTCTCGGTCCAACCCAGGCTGTTGTCGTAGTACTCCCCGACCCGTGAACCGCCCAGCGACATGGCGTGGACGTACACAGGCTTGTGGCGCAGATCCCTCGCCCGCTCGGCCGTCGTGATGATCAGCGCCTCCGCGCAGTCGACGGGCACGTCCATGTCGAGCATCTGCATGGGCTCCCAGATCACGCGAGAGGCGTGGTAGTCCTCCATCGTGATCGGGGTTCGCATGGCTGCGTTGGGGTTCTTCGTCGCGTGGGTGCGGTTGTTCACGGCAATGCGGGCGAAGACGTCCTTCGTCGCTCTGTAGTCATGCAGGTAGCGCGCCATCCAGGCGGCATACGGCTCACCGGAGTGCAGCCAGCGGCGAGCGAAGTCGTCCCGGCCTATGGGCGCGTGGCTCGCCGCGCGCAGTTGCGCCGCCCGGAGGCGGAACGGGTCGTTCGCGGCGGACCGCGACATCTCGGGTCTGCGGGTGTAGGCCTGTACCACCAGGACCGCGTCGCACAGGCCGGAGAACACCGCTTCGGCCGCATAGACGAAGCACGACCCGAGCCACCCGTTCTTCTGCCAGGTGGTCTTCTCGATCCCGAGCGCGCCCTGCAGCGTCAGGAACCCGGCTCCGCCCATGGACAGCGGGTCCATGCCCGTGCCGCAGACACCGTCGATCTCCTGCCGGTCGATGCCGGCGTCCTCGATGGCGCCGACGGCCGCCTCGAGGGCGAGGGACAGTTCGGTGCGCTTCAGGTCACGGCCGTAGGGCGTCGACCCGACACCCACCACGGCCAGGCTGTCCTTCAACGGGTTGCGTGCCATTGCTATCTCCTGTCCTCGATCGGGCCCGCCGGCTCGAACGCCGGCCACGCCAGCCCGTCGCGATCCACCCACGTCAGGCGCACCGGCATGTCGAGCCGGATCGCCTCGAGCGGGCAGTTCACGATCGGCGCCAGATAACGCAACCCCGGCTGTTCGACGAGCTCCACGGCGGCGGCCGGCACCGGCTCCGACAGTGCGGCGTTCGGATCCCGCTCCTGGTGGATCAGCGTGCAGAGGAACACGGAGCCCTCGCCGCTCACCTCGGTGGGCACGATGTCCCACGACCAGCACTTCGGGCACAGCGGGCGGTGTGGGTACACCCAGTAGCCGCAGGCCGAGCAACGATTGATCAGTAGCTTTCGCGCCAGTAGGCCCCGGTAGTGCTCGATGTTGTCCCGGTCGATCAGCACCGCGGGGAACGCGGCGAAGACGGCGTCCTCGGTCACATCGGCGAGGTCGGTCGCACCGGTCACACCGTCACCTCTTCTTTTGCGCGCTCGGCCAGGCCGACCCGGTCGAGCTTCCCGTTCGCCAACCGCGGAAGCTCGTCGAGGAACACGATGTCCCTGGGCATCTTGAACCGCGCGAGCCGGGTCTCGAGCCACGAGCGCAGGGCGTCGGCGTCGAGATGGTGGCCGCGGCGCACGACGACGTAGGCCCGCACCACCTCGCCCTTGCGCCGGTCGGGCACGCCGACGGCACCGCAGTACTCGACGGCCTCGTGGCTGGCGACGACCTTCTCGACCTCCTCCACCGAGACGTTCTCACCGCCGACCTTCAGCATCAGCTTCAACCGACCCGCATAGGTGATGTAGCCGTCGGCGTCCATGGAGACGAGGTCCTCGCTGTGCAGCCAGCCGTCGGCGTCGAGGGCCCGGGCGGTCTCCTCGGGCTTGTTCCAGTAGCCCCGCATGGCGTTGCCGCGCACCCACGCCTCACCGACCGCCCCAGGTGGGACGTCGAGGCCGGTCACAGGGTCGACGACGCGGACCTCGTTACCCGGTAGGGGACGGCCCCCCGTCGTGCGCTGCTTGTCGGGCGGATCATCCGGAGCCGTCACCGACGCCGGCCCGTACGTCTCCGTAAGACCGAACGGGACGAACGTGAACGTGACATTGGGCATCACCCGACGGGCATCCTCGTTCGGCACAGCCGCGATCCGCAGCGACGACAGATCGCGCCCGTCCTCGATCGCCGCCTGCACGACCTCCGCAGGAATCACCCCGAACATCACAGTGGCCCGCTCGGACTCGATCAGCTCCGCGCCGAGGCGGGCGTTGAACGCCTCGGTGAACACGAGCGTGCCGCCGTTCACCAGCATCGTCATGAGGCCCCAGATGCTGCCGCCGCCATGGAAGAACGGCATCATGCTGAAGAACACGTCCGAGCCGCCGATCCCGATCCGGCGGGAGTGCAACGTCGCATTGGCGACGATGCCGCCTTGTTCGAGCATCACCCCCTTCGGGAACCCGGTGCTGCCGGACGTGTACTTCACCATCGCCAGGTCGCTGCCCAATACCTGCCGCTCCAGGCGATCGGCAAGCCCCCGGGCATCCGCGGCACTCGGGTCACGGCCCAGCGCCTCCAGCGCACCGAGGTCAAAGGCCCCGCCGTGCCGACCGCCACCGCGGTGGAAAATCACCACGTTGCGCAGGTCCGGGATCCCGGCGCTGAGCAGGTGCCCGGGCAGGTCCGCGGTCGCGAACTCCGGGCAGATCTCCGCGAGCATCGCGGGCATCCGCAGAGCCCGGAAGCCGTCGAGCAGGATCACGTGACGGGCACCGGACTGGGTAATGACGTAGGAGACCTCGGCCGGCTTCAGGAAAGTGTTGACAGGTACCGTCACCGCGCCGATCCGCATGCAGGCGAAGTGCGAGACGACCCACTCCGGCGTGTTCGTCAGCCACAGCACGACCCGGTCCCCGCGCCGGACGCCGATACTCGCCAGGCCGGCGGACAACGCCCGCGCCCGCTCGACCAACGTGGCATAGGTCAGCCGTTGCACGTTCCCACCGTCGTCAGCCGCGACAAGCGCGGCGCGGTTCGGGACCCGCTCCGCCGACGCGACGAGCATCTGCCACATCGTCCGCGCCCGGAGCTCGGCTAATACTGCCTTCTGGTCCTCGCTCATCATCGTCCTTTCGTCCAGCAGATCCATCGCCGGAACGGCCATCCTAGAACGTGACCTCCCCGGGGCCGGCGCGATGTCGAGCAGATCGTCGTCGCCTCCCGCTCTGGCCGCTCCCGCGATTACCCGCCACGATGCCGGCGGTTCACTGATCCGGTACAGCCGTACCGTGATCTCCCACAGAATCTTCCGCCCCGCCCCGCCTCGACATGCCCGAGCCCGGCCGATATGGTCTCCTGAATGTTCCCGAACAGGCGGGTCGTGTGCGGGAAGTCGGTCTCGAACAACACATGCCGACCGGCACCAGACCGAGGAAATTCCTCGGCGCGACCGACTAGAACAGTGGGTGACACAGACACTCTCCCGGAACAGCTCCGAGGGCAGCACGTCATTCGATCCATTCCTGTCCCAGCACGCGCCTGCCACCGTTCCCCGTCGATTCCGATGATCTGGGCTCGGCGCGTGGCTGTCTTCGCGCATTCGGCCAAGTCCTTGCCCGCTGCGGCCACCCGTCCGGCACGAGGGCCAATAGGTCACCGTCTGTGCACCCGCCCGGGAGGTTGGCGCGGGCCAGGGCGATGAGGCGACCCCGCTGGCGTTCGGTGATGCGCCGTTTGCGGCCGGCTCCAGTCCGGTCCCCCAGCCCGTCGAGGCCCTCGGCGTTGAACCGGGCCAGGTGTTCGCGCACGGTCTGCATGTGGCAGCCCAGCTGGGCGGCGATGGTGCTGGTGCGTTCGCCGTCCCAGCTGGCAACGATCATCTTCGCCCGCATGGTCCAGTCACCGGGAGCGTGCCGCGATCCGGCCAGCTTCCGGGTCCTCCATTCCTCCTCCGCGTTCGCGGGAGGGCGGGCATACAACAACTTCGGCATGAAAGATCGCCTCCCTTCCAGCATCCCGCCGGCACAGACGATCTACAACCATAATGAGGAACGTTGCACCAGTTACCATCAAAGACACTCATAGATCTTTCGCGCCCCCGTGGATCAACGCGAACAGTGTCATGGGTCCCTCATCTGGTCGGGCGTCTACTGCACCCCGACAACGCTTGTGTGAGTCGTTCGTCGAGCGGCCGCTGCAGGTGCATTGCTGGTTGACCGCCGTCAGTCCGAGGCGGGGAGGGCCTTGAAGGCGAAAAGAACATTAGCGACGATCTTTCAATATCAATATCAGAGCGTGACAGATCAGAGTGTGTCTTCGGATCCTGGTGTCAGAGTCGACTACTTCACCCGCCGCCGGGACCCCGCCCGCCACGCCCACCGGCTGATCGGCCAGCTCACCTCGCTCGGCTACCAGGTCACCGCCACACCACCATCAGCACCCGAACCAGACGGCCAGGCCTCCTGACGGTGCGTGCCGAGTTCCCATCGCAGGTCACCATGTTTTTTCCTAGAGCGTGGCGCCGTCGAAGAGCTGGTGGCGGTCTCGGCCCTGCCGTTTGGCTGTGTACATGGCGACGTCCGCGGCGCGTACGAGCTCGTCGGGAGTGGAGGTCGTGGGACCGGACAGGGCGATACCGATACTTGCGGTCACAATCCTCGCCTGTGTCCCGTGGGAGCTGAATGTCGAGACAGCCACGAGAACTCGGTCGGCGACCGCCTCGATCTCGTCTGTGGAGGTGATGTTTTGGCAGAGGACGGCGAACTCGTCACCGGCGAGCCTGGCGACGAAGTCGCCGGGACGGACGGCCCGGCGGATCCGATTCGCGACGGCGCACAGCAGATCATCGCCGGCCTGATGACCTAGCGAGTCGTTCACGGTCTTGAATCCGTCGAGGTCGACGAAGAGGAAACCGAGGCGCTGTGCGTGTTCCTGGGCTTCGACGATGGCCTGTCCGAGGTGATCGAACAGCGCGGCCCTGTTCGGTAGTCCGGTCAGTGTGTCGTGCAGAGACTGATGGCGGGCCTCGGCGGTGCTGTGGGCCGTCGACGCGGCGCTGGAGATCTGGGTGGCGGCCAACGTGAGGAAGGTGCGGTAGTCACCGTCCAGAGGGAGCCGATCGCTGATCCCGGCCACGAGGAGCCCGATGGGCGGATCGTCTCCTCCTGCGGTGAGGGGGACGACGAGCGCGCGGTTCGCGGACGGGACGTCGGTGATGGGCTGGAGCTCGAGCCGGTCGAGGAGCCGTCTGGAGATCAGCATCCGGCCGGAGATCAGCGAGTCCCCGAACTCGGGCAGAAGGCCGTCGGGGGCGAGCGTGCCCGGGCGGGAGAACACGTCCGGCACCGTGGCCAGTCCGGCCGTCGCCACGGGCCGCAGCACCGGCCGAGGGGTGCCAGGATCCCGTAGGAGGATCACACAGTACGGGACGTCCGCCGAGGTATGGCTCAGCGCGCCGACCGCGTTCGTGAACACTTCCCCGGAGGTTTGTGCGTGGACGGTGACACCCGCGATCTCGCGCAGGCAGGAGAGTCGCCGCAGGCCCACCACGTGCCGTGTCGTTTCGTGTGATGCCGTGAGTACCCCCAATACTTCGGCGGTCGGGATTCTCCGAATGGGGCTGAAGGAGAAGGTGAAATAGCACTCCTCAAGATACCCGTGCCGGTCGAGCAGGACCGACATATCCTGCGACCAGGTGGCCCCACCGCCGGACATCACCTGATTGAGTAGCGGCCCGACGCTGGGCATGACTTCAGGAAAGACCTCGCGAAAGGGTCGACCGATGCATTCTGGGTATTTATCCCCTATATGTTGAGCAAGCCCATCATTTTGGATAAGAATGAGGTCTGACCCCCATAGGACCTGCATCGGAAAACGGGACTCAAGGCAGATACTCACTGCCATCCGCAGCTCGGTGCACCAGCTGCGCAGCGGTCCGAGCGGCGTGGCGGACCAGTCCATGGCCGACATCAGTTGGCCCACCTCGCCGCCAGAGGCGAAAACCTGAGCCATCCCACGCGCACCATGCCCGGGGTCTGCCTCGGCCCGCCAGGTATCGCGAGGCTCCGGGAAGACTCTGGCGCCGCCCTGTGGGTCCTCTTTGCCCATTTCGCACTTCGTTCATTGGCCCGCCGGACCGGCGGGCACTGTCGGATATACACGGTTCCGCACATTGCCGCCAGTACTGCCGTTCCCTACTAATCTGCCGATGAAACGGCTACCGGGCCGAGAACACCATCGATGAGATCACCGGCGCCTTCGGTATCCCTTGCCCGGCGATGTACCGCCACCTGGCCCGCCCACATGGACGACCGCGACTGCATCCTGGTCGTCTACCGCACACCCGCCCCGGCAGGCTCTGTTGCACGGGCGAGGTCTGACTGTCTGGATGCCTGGCCTGTCATGATCGGGGCATGCGTCGAGGTGTACAGACCAAGTCGCAGACCGTTCAGCTTTGCCATATAAAAAGTGTAGTTCGCAGGACTGTTGCACCCACCGGTAGACGGTGACGTGATCGACCTCGATGCCGCGTTCGGCAAGCAGCTCCTCCGCGTCCCGGTACGACAGGGCGAACCGCAGGGGAGCCGTTTCAGGCCGCGCATCGGCTGGAGTCGGGCTTTGAGCCGGCCATGATCGGCTTCGATCCGGTTGTTCTCCCGGGCCGCGTCGACGTGACAGGCCTCGGGCACCAAGTCGTCCAGGACCCGCGGGTAGACCGGGGCCTGTCTGCAGTCGAGAGTCGAGAAGAGGCAGCCGCGCGAACTGCGCCGCGGTCTCGATGGCCCCTCTCAGCAGGAACTCGTACTCCCTGCGGCGGCCCAGAATGAGCTGCCGCTGGTCGGGGGAAAGCGAACGCAGCTCGGAGTTGCCGATTAAGGTCTCCTTCGCGTTTTTCGCATGAAAACGCAGGTGGTTGTCGATGAGTGCGCCGAGTTGTCTGACCGGATCGGGGCCCGCGTTCTCAAGTGCCTCCCGCGAGGAGCTGATAAGTCGATCCATTATCGACGTCATGATGTCGGCGAGCAGCTCGTCCTTGCTGCCGATGTGGTTGTACAGACTCCCGGCCTTGATACCGGCCCGGTCGGCGAGCATCCGCTGTGACGTCGATTCATAGCCATGCTGGAAAAAAAGTGCGACCGCTGCGGCCCTGATCTCGGCGCGAGTTCGCGCTCCATCTCGTGGTCGGTTCTGCATCTGCTCTCCCCGGCTGTTGTCGACGCGTCTTTCGGCTCCACGCGGCAGTCGTTTGCCATTATACGCTAACAAACGTCCGCCTACGATTCTTCGTTCGGACAATCAAGAAGGGTGGGTGAGTCGGTGTGGCTCTCCATGTCGCGAAACAACAGCTGAAGGTCATTCGATCGGCGGACCTCGGTGAGCTCACGGCCCAAACCGAGGGCGCGCTGCGCCGATCCGGGGTGAGCAAGGAGAACAGCGACGCGACCGGAGTCTGGCTGGGAAAGGTGCACACCCCGGCCGGCTACGCGTCGGAGGCCCACCACCACGGCAGGGCCGAGACGGCTGGCTACGTCCTCAAGGGCCGCGCCTACATACTCTTCGGTGAGGACTACCGGGAGCGGGTGGATCTGGAGGAAGGCGACTTCATCTTCGTTCCGCCGAGCCTGCCGCACATCGAGGGAAACGCCTCCGACGTCGACGAGCTGGTCTGGCTGACAGCGCGCCATCCGGACAACATCGTCATTAATCTGGGACGCCCCGATATCACGACCCGGGCGTAACTCCGACCTTCGCGGACCTTTACCGGAGTCGTCACCTCCTGACGTCCCGGACCGGGGGCCGGTGGCGGTACGCCGCTTCTCCTGAGACGGCAGTGCCGCTGCCGGGTCTCCCCGTGGGGCTGATCTCTGCGACCCGACAACCACGAGCGGTCCGGCAGGCCGTCGAGAGGTGACGTATGGACAAGACATGGTTTGAATCGGTCGCCGAAGCACAGCGGCGCGCGCGCCGCCGGCTGCCGTCGTCGGTCTACAGCGCACTGCTCGCCGGCTCGGAGGCGGGAGTGTCATACCGGGACAACACCGCCGCCTTCGACGAGCTCGGCTTCGCCCCGCACGTGGCGGGGCTGAAGGAGAAGCGTGACCTGAGCACAACCGTCCTGGGCCAGCCGCTGGCACTGCCGGTCGTCATCTCCCCCACCGGGGTGCAGGCCGTCCATCCCGACGGGGAGGTGGCCGTCGCCCGGGCGGCGGCGGCCCGCGGCACCGCCATGGGCCTGAGCTCGTTCGCGAGCAAGCCGATCGAGCAGGTCATCGCCGCGAACCCGCAGGTCTTTTACCAGACGTACTGGATGGGCACCAGGGACTGGATGGTGCGGCGCCTCGAGCACGCCCGGGATGCCGGCGCGGTCGGCCTGATCGTCACCCTGGACTGGTCGTTCTCGCACAGCCGGGACTGGGGAAGCCCCTGGATCCCCGAGCGGCTCGGCCTCAGGGCCATGGCAAGGCTGGCACCGCAGGGGCTCGCACGGCCCCGCTGGCTGGCGGCCCACCTGCGCGCCGGCCGGCTCCCCGACCTCACCGCGCCGAATCTGGCCGAGCCGGGTGAGCCCGCCCCCACGTTCTTCGGCGCCTACGGCACCTGGCTGCAGACACCCCCACCCAGCTGGGACGACATCGCCTGGCTGCGCCAGCAGTGGGACGGGCCGTTCATGCTCAAGGGCATCAGCCGGGTCGACGACGCCCGGCGTGCCGTGGATGTCGGGGCGAGCGCGATTTCGGTGTCCAACCACGGCGGCAACAACCTCGACAGCACCCCCGCCCCGATCCGGGCGCTACGTGCAGTGGTCGAGGCGGTCGGCGAGGACGTCGAGGTGCTGATGGACGGCGGCATCCGCCGTGGCGGCGACGTGGTGAAGGCACTGGCGCTCGGCGCTCGGGCGGTCATGATCGGCCGTGCATACCTGTGGGGGCTGGCCGCTGCCGGGCAGGCCGGGGTGGAGAACGTCCTGGACATCCTGCGGGGCGGGATCGACTCCACCCTGCTCGCGTTCGGCCACTCATCCATCCACGACCTCACTCCGGACGACATCCTGGTGCCCGACGGCTTCCCGTACCCGTCCGCCGCCCCGCCGGCCCGGTGATCACCGGCATTCCGCGGAGAGGCGGGCACCTGTCCTGGCTGACGGCGAGACCCGAAAAAGCCCCAGAACTGACAAGAAAGTGCGAGCACGTCTATAAGTCGCGGTGAGTAGAAAAAGTGCTCGGGCGAAGAAGCGGGAGGTCGTACGGCATAGGCTGGCTAGGCCGGGCTTTCCTGGGCACGGCGCTGGCCAAGGGGTACGCCGAGGAGGTGCATACGATGCCGGGACGGCGGACCCCTGCGGCGCATGAGAACGACCTCCCAGGCGCAGGGACTGATGACAGCGGGCATCGGGCATCGGTCCTGGAGGCGCGCGACCAGTTCCTGGCCACGAGGAGCAACAAGCCAGTCGGGGTCAGAGATCTCATCGGGGAATCATGGCTGCGGTCGCGGCGCTGGGCCGTTGCGGCGGATCGACTCGTGCCGCACCCGGTGAACCGGGATCTGGACCCGCCGATAGTGGATATCGCGAGACCGATCCTGCAACGGCTGGCCGGCCGGCTGGCCGGCCAGCAGATCGGCCTGCTTCTCACCGATGCGGACGCCGTGCTGTTGCTCCGTTTCGCCAAAGATCCCACGTTCAGACGCCGACTCGACCGGGCCGCTTCGCTTCCCGGCTACAGCTCAATACCAGGAACTTTAGGTTCGGGTCAGTACTGTGACGACCGAGGGTGGTGGCCCTGTGAGGTGTCTGTCGATCGGTTTCTTGGCGGGGAACGGGGTGCGGTTGGCCCGGCGGACGACGCGGGGGTTGGAGCGGTGACGTTCCGGTAGGACGTGTTCGGCGATCTCAGCGGTCACCGCGGCCAGGACACGGGCCATCCGCCGGAGGGGGGGAAAGCGCCCGGCGTACTACCTGGCGCCGGACGATGGTGACCGTGTGGGTGAAGGAGAGCCGGTCGGGGTCGATCCCCTCGACCAGGGCGGTGTCGTGGATGAGTTTCCGTAACGCCCGGTGCAGCGTCAGGACGCCCCAGACCTCCTGTTCGACCCGGTCGGGTGTGCGGGACCGTAGCACCAGCCGTCCGTCCTGCTGGTGGACCTTGACCTCGTCGAGTAGGGTCTCGACCTCCCACCTGTCGCTGTACAACGCGGCGAGTTCGGCGGCGGGTGCGGCGGCGGGATCGAGGATGGTGGTGACGAGCCGGTAGGTCTCCTTCCTGCTCGCGGGCAGGGGCTCGGCGGTGTCTGGGTCGCGGTCCAGGGTGTACTCGACGACCCGAACTGTGATCTTTCGGCCTTTACCCCTGGTGCCGGGTTCTGCCAGGTGGGACAGGTACGAGCCGTCGGCGAGCTCGGTGTCGGTGGGGAGGCGACGGTCCTTCTTGGCCCGCCACAGCAGGTCCGCGCCGGTCGCGGCGGCCTTCTCGAACAACTCGAAGCCGAGGAAGTTCCGGTCGGCCAACAGCAGCATGCCCGGTCGCAACGCCGGGAGCAGCCCGGGGGCGAGGGCCTGCTCGCTGGCGGCCTTGGACCCGCCGGTCCCGCCGAACCCGGCTGCCAGCAGCGCCCGGGTGCCGCACTCGACCAGTCCCAGCAGCCGGACCTGCGGCAACGCGCCTTCTCCCTGGTCGTTGCCGGGCTTCCCGAACGCCGCCGCGTTCTCGTCGGTGTCCGGGACCAGCAGCGTCGTCCCGTCGACCGCGCACACCCGCCACCGGCGGTAGAACGCCCCCACTGTCCTGCGGGGCAGGGCCATCGGCACCGCGGCCTGTTCGAAAAGCAGCTTCACCGGCTCCGGCCCGAGCCGGTCCCGCGCCTTCGTGATCGCCGTCGTCGCCGGTACCTTCACCGGCCCCGCGCTGCCGGACAGCCAGTCGTCGGCGAGCTTGACCTGCCGCATCACCTCGTCGTAGCCGTCCGAGGGGAACAACGCCAACGCGACCACATAGCGGACCATCAACGCCGCCGGCAGATCCCGCGTCCGCCGCTCACGCCGGCCCGCCTCCGCGACCACCCGGTCGACCAGCACGTCCGGGAACTGCGCGGCCAGCACCCCCAGCCCGACCCGGTCCACCAACCGGTCCCCGGCCTTCTCCTTGACCTGACCACGCCTCGGCACAGCCAGAACCTACACGATCAGACCCTAAGTTCCTGGTATTGGGCTACAGCTGGTCCGAACAGTCTGCCGGTACCAACGCCGTCGGCACGGCACTGCATCGTGGTGCTCCGACCCTGGTGGCCGGCGGCGAGCACTACGTCAACGAGCTCCGGGATCTTTCCTGTGTCGGTGTGCCTCTCGGTGACCCCGTCACGGGCCAGGTTCTCGGCCTGCTGGACCTTTGCTGCCCGGCGGTGGACTCAGGACCCATGATGGCTGCCGTAGCTGATCTTGCGGCGGACAAGATCCAGAACGTCCTGTCCTCGACGAAGAGCGACTCGGACCGGCGACGAATATGGGTCAGGGACTATGACACAGCCCGGCTGAAGAGGTTGTACGAGACGGAGCGCAGAAATCGGGAAGTGGCGGAGACGCTGAGCGGAATCGCGGCTCAGGACATGTCCACACTTGATGGCCAGGATGTCCTCGCACGAATCATGACGGCAGCCGCGCCGCTGCTTCCCTGGCACGCGGCCTGGGTGCTCGCCCGAGAACCGGATCAGGCCCTGAAGGTCATCGCGGTGCAGGGCGACGTGGACCAGCGGGTAGTCGGTATGGACTTCGTTGCGCCGTCCGATTCGGTGCTCCACCTTGCCTTCTGCGGCACCATGCGAGCCAGTTCGCACTTCCCCGCGCTGGAACAGATGCCGGGCCACCAGAGCTATGCCGGAAGCTGGATCGCCGTGCCGGCCGCCCGCGGCACGTACCCGCGCGTGATAGTCGTGGTGACATCCCGCGCCCCCGGCCGCTACGGCCCGAAACGCGCGGCCATTGCCCAGAAGATTCTCGGTCAGGCAGCCACCATATTCGAGCAGGCGCTGATCTTCAGGGAGACCAGAAGTCTCGCCTGCACCGATCCGCTGACCGGACTCGCCAACCGGCGCGCCTTCTTCGGGCAGGCCGGCACTCTGGTCGAGAAACACATTACTGCCGGCCAACCGCTCGCTGCTCTGATGACTGACATCGATGGCTTCAAAGGCGTGAACGACCGCCATGGTCACGCCGTGGGGGACCTCGTTCTCGCCAGGATCGGCGAATTCATCCAGAATGTGCTCCGCCCGCACGGCGTGACGGGGCGGGTCGGCGGAGAGGAGTTCGCGGCAGTGCTCGACTGCCACGAGGATGCCGCGGTCGTCCTCGCTGAACGGCTTCGAAACAACGTATCGACGAGCCCGGTCTGCATCCCCGGTGGCTCTCTCGCAATTACGGTGAGCGTGGGTGTCGCGATGCTGACCGCTGGCGACCGTTGCCTGGATGACCTGCTGCTTCGTGCGGATGCCGCCCTCTACCGAGCAAAGGAGTCCGGGCGTAACCGGACAGTCGTGGCAGGTGAGCCTTCTTCCCGCAGGGGCGCCTGGCAGATTCCGAAGGTTCGATCCTGACCGGGAGCATCCAACCAGTATTAATGCGAACCTGAACTTGCAGGTCACGGGCCCGACGGTCGCTGCGGGCGCGGCGCACGCGAAGATTCGCCGAGCCGACTACACCGGTAACACAAACTGGCGTCCGAGACACGGTCAGACGGCAGCTCGGGACTCTGGTGGTGGGCCGAGTCGACTGCGGTCGATACGGGTCGACGGTCTTGAACGGCCCGCACGGGAATCGTGGCCGGGCTGACGTCCCTGTTCGAGCTTGGCAACGTCCTTGCGCCCAGGCATCGACCGGTGCCCCGATCTGAGTGGCGCCTGCGGTCGCGCCCATGGTGGGACCTGGTGCACGGTGGTCGCCCTGTGTGACGGATCTGTGGGAGCGCTGTGCTCGGGACGCCGAACTCTCTCCGCCGACGATCATTGTCTATGCTGTGGCCCGCGGCCTGCTGGTAGATCTTCGCGGGTCGATGTAATCGCGATGATGTTCCTGCGGCTGTTCCATGTTCGTTCCTCATGCCACGGCACTCATGCGTGCCCGGCCTTCCACCCGAGTGCTTGCAGAACAGCGAGCGGCTGCCGGACCAGTCCGACGGAGCGACCACGGCGAGGGCGGAGGATCGGATGAAGCGTCTGACCGGGCGGTGGCGGATCGTGGAGATGGACCTGTGGGACCAGGATGCCATCGACCTCGTCGGCCCCGGGTTCATCGAGTTCGACCGGGACGGGAGCGGCGAGTTCGGGTTCATCGCCGTTCGCGGCTGGATGGACTGTCGTTGGGGCACGCGCGACGGCCGGCCCCTCGTCGAGTTCAGCTGGGACGGCGACGACGAAGGCGATGAGATCAGTGGGCGCGGCTGGGCCGTGCTGGGCGACGGCGACGTGCTCACCGGGCACCTGTTCATCCACAGGGGCGACGACTCGGCGTTCCGCGCGACACCGTTCTCCCACGCCAACCCGCGGGACTGGCGGTGAGCTGGCCAGGGCGTCGGGGTTGTCGCAGTCGACGGTGTCGCGGATGTGACGGGCATTCGGCCTGAAACCGCATCTGGTCGAGACGTGGAAGCTCTCGACGGACCCGCTGTTCGTGGACAAGGTTCGTGACGTGGTCGGGGTCTACCTCGACCCGCCGGAGAAGGCGGTCGTGCGCTGCGTCGACGAAAGTCCCAGGTCCAGGTGCGGCGCGTCCCGGGAAGGTCAGGTGGTTGTGCCCTTGCCTGAGATGTAGGTCTGCCAAGCGATGAGCGCGTCAGCTCGCCGGCCAAGCTGTGGACTTGGTCTCGAGGTACTGGTCGAAGCCCGCATGTCCTTTGTGCCTGCCGATGCCGCTGGCCTTGTAGCCGCCGAAGGGCATGTCCGGGCCGGACGCCAGGCCGCCATTGACGTGGACGGTGCCCGTCCGGATACGTCGGGTCACCGCCAGCGCCCGTTCCAGCGATCCCGACATCACCGCGCCGGACAAGCCGTAGGAGCTGTCGTTGGCGATCCTGATCGCGTCCTCGTCGTCCTCGAACGGGATCACCGCCAGGACGGGCCCGAAGATTTCTTCCTGGGCGATGGTCATGGAGTTGTCGACGTCGACGAACAGCGTCGGTTTGACGAAGTACCCCTTGTCGAGCCCTTCGGGCCGCTCGGTGCCGCCGACGAGAAGTTTGGCTCCCTCATCGATGCCCTTGCGGATGTAGCCGAGCACCCGCTCACGCTGTTTTGTCGAGATGACCGGGCCGGTGACGGTATCCCCCTGCTGGGGATCACCGACCTTGACGCCCGCGTACATGGCCTCGAGCAGGGCTACGCCCTCGTCGTAGCGGGAGCGGGGGAGCAGCATCCGGGTCGGGATGGCACAGCCTTGGCCGGCGTGGACGCATGCGGCGATGCCCATCCTCGTGGCGGTCTGCAGGTCGGCGTCGTCGAGCACGATCGTCGCCGATTTGCCGCCCAGCTCCAGGAACAGTCGTTTGAGGGTGGCCGCACCCTTCTCCATGATCCGTTTTCCGACGGCGGTCGACCCGGTGAAGGCGATCAGGTCGACTTTGGGGGAGAGGGTCAGTTCCTCGCCGACGAGGTGGTCCGACGCCGTGACGACGTTGACGACTCCAGGCGGGAAGTCGGTGTGTTCGGCGATGAGGCGGCCGAGGCGGGTGGCGTGGAACGGGGTGTCCGGCGCAGGCTTGAGCACGACCGTGTTGCCGGTGGCCAGCGCCTGGCCGAGTGCGTGCAGTGCGATCTGGAGCGGGAAGTTCCAGGGCACGATGGCCCCGACGACGCCGGTCGGCTCGCGCCAGATCCTCCGCGATGTCAGCCTTCCGCTTCGCTCGTCGACCGTGTTACCGAGGTCGGTCTCCCAGGGGTAGGTGTCGATGAGCTTGGTCGGGTGGCGCAGCGCGTTCGCCAGCGGCGCGTCGAGCTGTTCGCCGTTGGTGATCGTCCGCGGGCAGCCGACCTCTGCGAGCAGCTCCTCGCGGAACTGCTCGCGTTCCGACTCGAGCGCCTTCTGTAGCTGGGAGAGGCAGAGCTTGCGCAACGCGCGGTTCGTCGGCCAGTCGGTCTCGTCGAAGGCCCGGCGGGCGGCGTCGATGGCGCGGTGCATGTCAGTGGCGGAGGCATCGGTGACCTGGCCGAGCACCTCCTCGGTCGCCGGGTTGACGTTGTCGAACGTCTTGCCGGTCGCGGCCTCGACGAGCTTGCCGTCGATGAACATCCTCGACTCGAACTGAGGTCTGTCAGCCACTGCTGCCTGCTCCTTCCGTCCGGCGGGTTTGCCCGCCGTGCCCATCTAGGCAGGGGTGAGTACGACGACGGGGATCACTCGCTCGGTACGTCGCTGGTAGACGTTGTAGTTGGGCCAGATGTCGGCCATGATCCTCCATGACCATGGCTTTTCCTGCTCGGTTGCGGTGCGGGTGGTCACCACGATGTGGTCGGCTCGGACCTGGATCTCGGCTCGAGGATTTGCGGTGAGGTTCAGGTACCAGGCTGGGCGCCGGGGTGAGCCGCCGGTGGAGGCGATGACGAGGTAGTCGTCGCCGTCGCGCCCGAAGATGAGCGGCGTGGTACGTGCCTCGCCGGTGCGCCGGCCGGTCGTGGTGAGCAGCAATATCGGGACGGTGTTCCAGAGGTAGCCGACCTCGCCGTCGGTCTCCCGGTAACGGCGGACGTGTTCCGCGCCGAGCAGGGTCCGGTCAGGTAGTTGGAAGTCGCTCTCAGTCACGGGTCGCTCCTCTCAACCGAACAGCACGGGGATCGCTGTCGGGCCGCGGTGGTACATGCCGATGATGCGGGGAGGGTCGGCGTCGGGATCGAGCCGAAGGTTCGGCAGCCGGTCGAGCAGGGCGCCGATGCCCGTGTACATCTCGGCCCGGGCGACATGCATCCCCAGGCACACGTGGGGTCCCCCGCCGAACCCCAGCGACGGCTTCGGTGGGCGGGTCACGTCGAACTCGTCGGGCCGTTCCCAGCGGCGGGGATCCCGGCTACCGGCACCCAGCGCGAGGTGCAACACCGCGCCCTTCGGGAGATGCGCGCCGTGGAATTCAACATCCTTGGTCAGGAACCGGGAGAACATGGGATTGGTTGGCATCCACCGCAACGACTCGTCGATCGCGTTATGCAGCAGCTGCCGGTCCCGGCGTACCGCGTCGAGGATTTCCGGGCGCTGTAACAACGCGGTCAGTACAATCCCCATCTGTCGCCATGTCGTGCCCGATCCCGCCATGAGGAGCAACACCGCGAACGAATAGATCTCGGCATCCGACAGGCGGTGAGGGTTCCCGTCGTCGTCCTGCACCTCGGCGTCGACCAGGACGCTGATGAGATCGTCCTCGCGAGTCTCGCGGCGGGCGGCGATGATCGGCGCCAGCAGCGGTACGAGCCGCTCCGGGCTGCTCAAAGCCTCCCGGATCGCGATCGCCTGCTCGACCGCCACCCCGAAGCTGCCCGTGATCGTCAGTACCGGGACCGCTGCCGAGAAATCGACGTTCAGGTCCGCAGAGCCGTCGCCGGCGAACCAGTCGATCAATGCGTGTACCGTCGTTTCGATCCACTTCTCGGTCCACCAGGCCATCCGCGGTGGCACGAACGACGACTGCACCAGCCTCCGGTAACGGCGGTGCTGGGCACCGGCCATGGAGAATATGCTGTTCAGTGGAGCGAGCCGTCCGCCCTCGAGATCGACCGCTACCGACGACGAAGCAAAAACATCCTGGTTCTTCAACGCCTCGTCACACGCCGCGAACGTGAACGCGGTGAAGTGCGGCCGGTCCTCGAACGGCAATCCTTGAAACAACACCGGGCCGCTGAAACCCGTCAACTCGTGCAACGTTCCAGGATGTACCGCTGCCAGCTCCCGAAGCTCGTGCCACCTCGGGTACGGGTCTTCCTCATAGCCCGCGACCGTGCCGAGGTTCGCCTCATTGCGGAGATCGAAAACCTCGCGCAAACGCGCCCGGTCAAGCAACCCAATGCTATCTGGTCTGGTCATCTCGCTACGTAACCTCCGTCGACCGGTAACAACACACCTGTGATATTCGCCGCCCGGTCCGACACCAGGTACACCGCCGCCTCGGCGCAGTCCTCCGCCCTGATCGGCTTGCCCAGCGGATGGATTGACCCGACCCGCTCGGCGTACTGCTCAAGGGCGTCGGGCGGAACCTCTGTTCCGCCTGCCGCCGTGAAATTGGTGGTGTACGGCATGCCGGAGGGGCAGATCGCGTTGACTCGGATGCCGAAGGGTGCGCATTCGATGGCGACGCCGCGGGTCAGCTGGTGCACGCCACCCTTCGTCGCTCCGTATATCGTGTCGCCCAGGCCGACCAACCCGGCTACCGACCCGGTGTTGAGAATGACGCCGCCGTCGCCTTGCTTCTTGAACTGCGCCACCGCGTACTTGCAGCCGAGGAACACCCCGCGGAGGTTGACCGACGTGATGCGCTCGAACTCCTCGATAGTGTGGTCCTCGATCGTCTTGCCGCGGCGGGGCGCTGGAATGCCGGCATTGTTGAACATGATGTCGAGCCGGCCGAACCGCTCGACGGCCGCGGCGACCGTCGCGGCGACGTCCTGTTCAGATGCCACGTCGCATTCCTGCGGGATGGCGACGCCGCCAGCAGCCTCGATCTGGCGCACGGTCTCCTTCGCCCACTGGAGCCGAATGTCAGTGCAGACGACGAGCGCACCCTCTTTGGCGAACCGCAGGGCTGAGGCGCGGCCGACGCCCGACCCGGCGCCAGTGATCACCGCGCTCTTCCTTTCGAGTAACACCGTCACATCCCATCGTTTGGCGCGAGCTGGATTGCGGCGGTCGGGCACCCTTCTGCCGCAACGCGAATCACGTCAATCGGATCGGCGGCCGAGTCGATCACGATCGCCTTGGCTTCCTCGTCATGGCCAAACGTGCCGGCCGCATAGACGAGGCAGATACCGCTACCCATACACCGCTCCCGATCTACGGTGACCGTCCAGGTGTCGCTCATCTCAATCCCCACTCGCCGGGGCGGTTCGACGCCATCGCCCGATATCCTTACAGCACCCAGCATCAACGAATCCTTCCGGTTGAGCTTAGCGCGATCTTTGCGTATTCGGCCAATTCCTTGCCTCGCCCGGCAAATCCCAACTGCCTTTAGATGTGACTGCCGCGCCCGTTTACAGGATGGCCTTGCTGGCTTTGAGTTCGTCGATTTCGTCCCAGGTGAGGCCGAGTTCGAGGAGCACGGTCTCGGTGTGTTCGCCGTGCTCGGGGGTGCGGGCCGGCTGGCTGGCTGGGCTGCTGGTCGAACTGCACGGGTGCGGTCGCCAGCGAGAGGGAGTGGCCGTTGCGGCTCGGTGCCCACTCACCCTCGAACTTTGCATGCCTGGGCGTTGCGGCGGCGGGCGTCGATGTCGAGGAAGCGGGGGTCGGTCGCCATGGTCGGCGGTGCGATACGGGAGTATCAAGGGTTCCCCACTCAGCGAGCACGGCCCCCGACAACGGGACGAAAACGTGCGAGGCCACCTCGAGCACCCGCACCCCGGCGAGTGGCGCCGCGCTCACGCCGTGCTGGTCGGCTGGTGCGAGTGGGCGAACTGCCCCACTGTGACCGCCTTCCAGTTCCGAGTGCCGCGGGAGAGGATCGAGATGTCGTGGCCTGCAACTTCCCGCCGCAACGCGCCAGTCGTGCACTGCTCGCGCGGCCGGAGGGCGAACGGGTCGAACGAGAACACCCGCATGGCATTCAGGTGGGTGACTTTGTCGACCTGCGTGTCGGTCAGCCCGGCCACAGCCTCCGCCACCACCTCGGGGGAGCGCGGCCAGGTGCTGTCGGAGTGGGGGTAGTCGCATTCCCAGGTGATCATGTCCTCGTTCATCCGGTCGAGGTTGGCCAGGCCGAAGTCGTCGACGATGAAGCAGGTGACGACGTGGTCGAGGAAGACTTCGCTCGGTAGCCGGCCGCCGAGGTTGGGGCGGGTCCATGCCTTGTGCTGCTTGTAGGTGTAATCCACCCGATCGAGGAAGTACGGGATCCAGCCGATGCCGCCCTCCGACAATGCCACCTTCAGATTCTTGAACTTCTGGAAGATCGGTGACCACACGAGATCGGTCGCCGTCGGGAAGGTCTTGATGGCCGCGCAGGTGATCTCGACGTTCATCGGGGCGTCGGGTGCGGTGACCACACCGATACCGCCCGACCCGATGTGCACGCACACGACCGTCTCGGTCTCCTGACACGCCGCCCAGAACGGGTCCCAGTGGTCGCTGTGCAGTGACGGCAGGCCGAGAGCGTAGGGGTTCATCGAGAATCTGACCGCGTGCGAGCCCTTGGCCGCGGTCCGGCGGATCTCGGCGGCCATCAGCTGGGGGGCCCAGATGGGCGGGATCGAGTAGGGGATGAACCGGTCGCGGTAGGAGCCGCACCAGGCGTCGAGGTGCCAGTCGTTGTAGGCCTTCAGGACGGCGAGGGCAAGGCCGGGGTCCTGGTCGACTCGGCTGGCGAAGAACGGGCCGCAGAAGCGGGCCATCGACGGGAAGTTCAGCGAGGCGAGCACGCCGTTGACGCTCATATCTTTGACTCGTTCATGCACATCGTAGCAGCCCCGCCGCAGTTCCTCGAGCCGCGTCGGCTCCACGCCATACTCCTCAGGCGGGCGGCCGGCCACCGCGTTCAGCTCCGAGCTGCGGGCCTCGCCTTCGCCGAACACCCACTTGTCGCTCAGCTCGTCCGAGACGAGCCGGGGGGCCCGATCGGCGTACTTGGCCGGGATGAAGCCGTCGAACATGTCAGGTGGCTCGATCACATGGTCGTCCACGCTGATCAGGATTAAGTCGTCCTTGTTCACGCCGCCTCCGCTACCGCCGCCGCCATGATGATCCCGACGTTCAGCTCAGACGGCTCGATGGTCCACACCGGTAGTCATCAGCTCCGGTGCGAGCGCCATCCTTGCCCGTCTGGGACCGTCGGCAGCGTCCTGTGGGCTCATCATCGACGGCCCGACCCTGGCCGTCTTTGCGCGTTCGGCCAAGTCGTTGACTATTCCGGCCCCACCGTCGCGGTCTAATTCCCTAGTAGCCAATCCGATGCACTCGGCTGGCGATGATTTGCCGTATCCCACCGGCGGTCATTGGTCCGGATGAAGGGCATGAAGCCGGTCGCTGGCGGTGGATGTCAAGGCCGTTGGACACCGGCCAGCCCATCCTGCCCGGCAACGCCCGGACCCGGCGGCACAGTGCTGGCGGCGGATGGCGTGAACGACCTTTCCAACCGGGCAGTCGAGAAGAAGGAGAAGTGCCGTATCGGACACCGCGGGATGCTCACCAGGAAGCTCGTCGCCATGCCGGATACGTAGTCGGCAGCGTCCCGAGCGCCGCATTGTTCGCGGTGCACCGCCCGGCGTAACCCACCGGCGAACGGCCTCATTCGGCGCAGACGCGCTGGCGGTAGGCGGTTGGCGTCTCTCCCGCGTACTGGCCGAACGCCCGCGTGAAGGCGCTCACGCTCTGGAAGCCGACGGCAATGGCGATAGCGGTGACGTTCTGGTTCTGGCCGTCCTGCGCGAGCAGGACCATGGCTTTCAGTAGGCGGCTCTCGAGGTGGTACCGGCGCCAGGACATGCCGGTCGCGGCGGCGAACGCCCGGCGCAGCGAGCGCTCCGACGCCCCGATAGCCGCGCACACCTTGGGCAGGGACACCTCGGCCAGGTGCTCGTTGGTGTAATCCATGGCCGCGGCCACGAGCGGGTCGCGGCTGGTTGGCAGGCACAGCGGGGTCTCGCGGTCGAGCC
Organism: Frankia sp. Hr75.2; assembly: GCF_949319125.1. Taxonomy (NCBI): domain Bacteria; kingdom Bacillati; phylum Actinomycetota; class Actinomycetes; order Frankiales; family Frankiaceae; genus Frankia; species Frankia sp. Hr75.2. The sequence goes on from NZ_CASGGV010000315.1 coordinate 36,126, forward strand.
ATTCGACGACGAGGTGGGCGAGGGCTTCGAAGAAGGTGTCGGCCATCGGGTCCTGCACTGTCCGGCTGATCGGCCACCGCTTGGCGTGCAAGATCATCTCCCGGATCACCGGTGCGGCGGCGAGGATGCGGACCCGGTCGCCCGCCGGCAGGCCCATCGCAGGGTCGAAGAAGACCCCGACGGCCTTGACGTTGGTCATCGTGCTGGAGTGAACCATCCCGGCTGGGATCCAGACGGCCTGCTGGGGCGGGAGGAGATAGCGCGTCGTCGCCGTCTCGACGTGGACGATGCCTTCGAACGCGCACTCCAGCTGGTGAACCTCGTGCGAATGCCAACCGCTGACCACTTCGCGGCCGACCCCCAGGGCGTACGTGCCGGCTCGCACCACCGATACGTCGACACCCTGGTGCCGCAGACTGGCCGCGATGGGCGAGGTCGGGGAAGAACCCGCGGGGACCGCCATGGGCGGATAGTAGTGCCGCGTAGCTCCCTAAGATGATTTTGCAAGAAAACATGGCCGGGCACGACATCCGCCGCGGCGATCAGGTTGAGCGGCGTCGCGCCCGCGGCTGGGAGCAGGTAGAGGGCGCGAACCTTGGCGGCAAAGCCCTGGTCAGCGGGAGGGTCGCGACAGTCGTGGACCGCCGCCGTTCGAGATCGACTTCCTTGAGGATCCGGCCGATCGGCGCGACCGAGTGCCGTCCTGTCGAACGATCCACGCCGCCCGGTCGATGGGCTCGCCGGTGTCCAACGGCCTTGACGTCCACCGCCAGTGACCGGCTTCACGCCCTTCATCCGGACCAATGACCGCCGGTGGGATGCGGCAAATCATCGCCAGCTGGGTGCGTCGCATTGGCGACTGGGTGACCATTTCGGCCCCACCGTCGCGGTCTATTCCCCACGCCACAGACGGCCACGGTGGTGCCGGGCGGCGGCAGGGGAGGCGGCGTGAACAACCCGAGCAGACCGATGATGACGCCACACTCGCCCGTCCCGCTCAGCTGGGTCCGCAATCCGCAGCTGCGGATTGCCACTCGCGTCGGCGCCGGGCCGGGCCGGGCGCCGTGGGCGAATTCGTCGCCGCTGGCGAGGATGCCCGCCGCCTGCTCGAGGATGGCGGGCCGGTCGGCGGTGGCGGTGTGGTCGAGGGCGATCGCACGGTTCAGCCGGTGCAGCTCTCGAGAAGCGCGGTCACACCGCACTAGCTATCGATCTTCCCGGCCACGGTAAGCGCGTCGACGAGGACGCCACTCTCGCCCGCTACCGCGACGCGGTCGTTGAAGTGAGCGAACCCGGTGACGTGCTGGTCGGCCACTCGATGGGTGGCTTTACTGATGTTGTACTCGTGAGGTGACCGGCTATGGTGGTTCGAGTTGTAGGCCGGTTCCGGCCAGGAAGCCCCGTAGCAGGTCGGGGCGGTACTGAAGGGGTTCAGACACCGTCTGACGGCGACGGCATTGCGGAAAACCAGCTGTGACGATCCGTATCCCATCTACAACAGGTCGACAGGCGTTGTCGAGCACATTCGGCGCAGCTGCTCGCCCTCTCGCGCGGCAATGCGACAGCTTCCGTTTCGGACTGGTTGGTCAGCCAGCCGGCCTGATGGGCGGGGAAGCTGTCGGTGCCGATGTTACGCGGGGGCCTCGCGGCGTTGATGATCGCGTGGGCGTCGTGGGCGTCGGACCGGTGCACCCGACGCTGCTGGCCGCGACGATGGTCTCGGGCACCGTCCTGGACGTTGACCGGCGGCCGTTCGCGATGACCGACGCGACGCTCACCACCTGTCGGGGCGTCGGCTGGCCACGCCGTCGAGGAGGATCGCCATGCCTTGGGTGAAGACATCGTCGGCGGAGATGTCCGCGTAGATCGGTCCGGCCACGCGTAGGGCGGTGAACTGGCTGGCGGGCAGCGCGTCGAGAAGCTGGCCGAAGTCGGCGCCTCCGGCTTTTCGGCCCGTTGCCTGGCTGGCGGCACTGCGCTGGATGCTGGTGGCGGCGGCGACGAATTTCAGTGTGGTCGAGGTGGCGTAGGCGGCCTGCTCGTTGGTCAGTCCGGCCTCCAGGAAGAGTCCGAGGGCGGCGTCGACCACGCGGAGCATGTTCGGCCCGTACGCCTCCCCTCTGGTCGCGGACGGGGGGAGGGGTTGTTCGAGGAAGACCCGTCGCATCTCGCGCAGGAGCGCCTCGACGTCGGCGCGCCATCCCCGGCCGGTGCGGTCGAGGCGGATGTCGCCCATGACGTGGTCGGCGATCAGCGCGACGAGTTCCTCGCGGCTGGCGATGTGCCGGTAGAGGGATCCGGCGCTGGTGCCGAGCCGCACGGCGACGGCCCGCACGGAGAGCGCGTCCAGTCCGCCCTCCCGGAGGATCTCCAGCGCGGTGTCGATGATGCGCGCGGTGGACAGGCCCCCGGCGCGGGGCTTGCGCCGGGCCTCGACCGCCGCGCGATCCACCCACCAGCGCACCGATCCGGGCGCGACCGGTTCGCCCGAGGACGCGGGATCCGGCGGATCCGGCGGATCCGCCGGAAGTACGGCCCTGGACCCAGGCGAGTCGGACCGCAGGGTGGTCTCCACAGATGATCGCCGCTTCACCAGGCCATCCAACACCACCTTGACAGAATGCGTGCACTGTTCGCATACTTCATCGACTGAAAGGCGAACGGCGTACGCATCAGAGGGCGTGGAGGTTCTCCCATGAGCCGGGCCATCGTTTTCAACGGCGACGAGACCTGGGAGGAACGTGATCTGCCGGTGCCCGATCCCCGGCCGGGCGGAGCTGTCCTTCGGGTGGAGGCGACCGGCCTCTGCCACAGCGATATCGATCATTTCCGGGGTCATGTGCACACGTCCTGGGGCGGTGCGTTCCCGTCCATCGCCGGTCACGAGATCGTGGGCCGGGTGGAGAAGATCGACGCCGCGGCGGCCGCCGCGTGGGGCGTCGGGGAAGGTGACCGGGTCGCCGTCCGTGACATCGTGGTGACCCCCGCCGGTTACCGCATCTACGGGCACGACTTCTCCGTGGACGAGGGCTCCGGCCTGCACGGCGGATTCGCGGAGCACCTCGAACTGCTGCCCGGTTCCCAGGTGTATCGCCTGCGTGACGATCTCCCGGCCGAGGAGCTCACGGTCTTCGAGCCACTGAGCTGCGCGGTGACCTGGGTGGCGCCGGTGCGGCCGGACGATGTCGTGATCATCGAAGGTCCCGGCCACATGGGCATGGCCACCATCGTCGCTGCCCGCGCGGCCGGAGCCGCCACGGTGATCGTGACCGGGACGGCGAGGGACAGATTCCGCCTCGACTGGGCGCTGCGTGTCGGTGCCGACCACACCGTCGACGTCGACAACGAGGACCCGGTCGAACGGGTACGCGAGATCACCGACGGCCGGATGGCGGACGTGGTGATCGACGCCGCGGCGGGAAACCCGGTGACGGTGAACCTGGCCATGGATCTTGTGCACAAGGGTGGGCATGTCGTCGTCGCCGGGATGAAGGACGGCCCGCTCAAGGGCTTCCACAGCGACTGGATCCCCACCCGACGGATCACCCTCCACCCCGGCGCGGGCCTCGACACGGAAGGGGCGGTCGAGCTCATCAACGCCGGCCGGGTGCCGACCGCCGACCTGCTCGGCGACACCTTCCCCCTCGAACGTTTCGAGGAGGCGTTCGCCCTCCTGTCACGAAGGACACCGGGCCACGATTCGATCCGGGTCGCCCTGCGCCTGTGCTGAACACCGCCGTCCCGGAAACCGCCGATGGGGAGGAAAGAATGCCGGAGATCCGATGTTTCTCGCACGTCGGGATGACGGTGGCAGACCTCGACTGTTCAGTGGCTTTCTACACCGGTGTGCTTGGATTCCAGGTCCTTTTCGAAGTACGGGGAAAGGCCTGGGGACGCGTCGGCATCGGGATCGACGCGATGATGCTCGAGCTGTTCAGTCCCCATCCGACCGGCGGCCCCCATCCGACCGGGCAGGCCCTGGAACCGGCCGACATGCTCTACCCCGCGCCCTATGGTCGCCCGAAGATAGCTCTGACGGTGGCCGACATCGACGCCGCCTACGACGAGCTGGTCAAGCTGTCCGTTCCCGTCATCGGGCCGGTGACCGACACGGGGAAATCAAGACTTTTCTTCGTTCTCGATCCGGACGGGACGCTGATCCAGCTCCATCAGTTCGACGGGGGGCAGGAACGCGTGGCGGAACTCTTCGGTCGCTGAGATCAGCGTGTCGCAGCAGCCGGTGGGTGGCATCGGCGCGGATGTCCTCACACGCGGATCAGGGTCCGTTATCGAGTAAGGGCGGCAGTTCTTGAGGAGGTTCGCTGATGTTAGGAAACGAACACACGGGAGTCGGGAACGCGGGGTGCGCCCGATGAGCACGCCGGTCGCCACCGCCCCGCCCACCGTCATCGTCGACGTGACCGGCCGTGTGCCGATCGACGGCCCGCACCACATCGCGACGTGGGTCTTCCCGCCCCCGACGCGGCCGGCGGGCCCGGTGCCGCTGCTGTTCTGCCTCCCGGGTGGTAGCTACACGAAGGCGTACTGGCATCTGGACGTCCCCGGCCGCACCGGCTACAGCTTCGCCGAGCATCTGGCGGCCCAGGGCATGCTCGTCATCGCTGTCGACCACCTCGCCACCGGCGAGAGTTCCCGGCATCCGCGGGCCGCCGAGCTCACTCCCGACGTCGTCGCCGCGGCGAACAACGCGGCGCTCTCCGACCTGGTGGAACGCGCGGAGAAGGGCTCGCTCCTGCCCGGCCTGGGGCCGGTCGACGTCGGACCGGTCATCGGTGTTGGTCACTCGATGGGGGCTATGCTCGCCGTCTTCCAGCAGTCGCTGCACGGCAGCTTCGACGCCATCGCCCCACTCGGCTACGGCACGGTCGCGCCCTTCGCCACCTATCTCGCCGGAGACGACCGCACCCGCATACCCAGCCTCGAGTCCATCATGGTCCCGGCTCGGGCCGGCGCCTACGACGAGCCGTTCAAGTCCGACCGGGCCAATCCGGTCATCCGCCGCCATTTCTACTGGGAGGACGTCCCCGCGGACGTCATCGCCGCCGACGACCTCACGAGTACCCATCTTCCGGGCGTGACCGGGCCGCTGTCGATCGTCCCGTTCATCACCTCGGACCATGCCGGACGGGTCCGCTGCCCGGTCTTCATCGGCCTGGGTGAGCGTGACTCCACCCCGAAT
>NZ_CASGGV010000316.1:0-40998 GCF_949319125.1 Frankia sp. Hr75.2
CGTCGACGACGACCCGGTCGACGACGACAGCGTGGATCTTTAGGCCTGGCTCAGGGGATCCTGACTCCAGGGAAGAGGACCTCGATGTCCAGGCCGCCCTCGGGCCGGGCGCGCGCGGTCAGGGTGGCGCCGTGCGCGCCCGCGACGGCGCGGACGATCGCCAGCCCGAGGCCGTGCCCGGCGGCCCCCCGCCGGACCCGCTGGCCGCCGAGCTGCCGGAACGGCTGGAAGAGCCGCTCGACCTGGTCCGGTGGGACGACCGGTCCGGTGTTGCGGACCGTGAGGTGTGCTCCGTGCCTGGTGGCCGCCGTCACGATCTCGACTCGTCCGCCGGGGACGTTGTGCCGCAGCGCGTTGTCGACCAGGTTCGCCACCAGGCTCTCGACCAGCCGTGGGTCGCCGGCCGTCGGCGCCGCGCCGAACGTGCTGATCACCTCGACGCCCTCGACGCCCTCGTCCCGTCCGGTGCCGTCGACGCCTCCGGTCCGCCGGGTCAGCAGGACGCCGCGGGCGACGACCGTCAGATCGAACGGTTCTCGGTGTTCCACCCCCTGCTCGCCGCCGGCCAGCGTGAGCAGCGCCTCGATGAGGCTCTCCTGTGCTTCGCCGAGAGCGAGGACGTCCTGGCAGGCGGCCCGCAGCGAGTCGACCGTCGCGTCCGGGTCGGCGAGGGCCACCTGCAGCACCGTCCGCGTGGCGGTCAGGGGCGTCCGCAGCTCGTGGGAGGCGTTGGCGACGAAGTGCCGCTGCGACGCGAACGCCGCCTCCAGCCGCTCGAACAGGTCGTCCAGCGTGCCCGCCAGCTCGGTGAACTCGCCGGGCCGCCGGTGGGGCCCGAGCCGGCGGTGCAGGTTGGTGGCGGAGATGTCCCGTGCTGTCGCGGTCATGGTGCGCAGCGGGCGCAGGAAGCGGCCCGCCACCAGCCAGCCGAGGATGATCGAAATCACCACCATGGCGGCGAGGGCGACCGCGGAGACGGTGAGGAGACGGGACGTGTCCGGGCCGGGCGGGGCGCTCGTCCCGAGGCCGGGCGGGACTCCCACGGGGACGGACTGGCGGGTCTGCAGGATCGGCACGGAGAGCAGCAGGACGCCCGACACGAGGAACGGGCCCGCGTAGAGCAGGGTGAGCTGCGTGCGCAGCGTCCACCGGAGCGTCCACCGGAGCGTCACGACTCACCGATCCGGTAGCCGCCCTCGCGGACCGTGTGGATCACCGGGGGATCACCGAGCTTGGCCCGCAGGCGGCGGATCGTCGTCTTCACGGCGGTCGTGAACGGGTCGGCGGTCTCGTCCCACACCCGTTCCAGGAGCTCCTCCGCGGAGAGCAGCCGTCCGGCCGAGGAGAGCAGGCACTGCAGGACCGCGAACTCCTTCGGGCTCAGATCCAGGCGGCGCCCGGCGCGGGACGCGACCCGGCGGGTCGGGTCGAGGGTCAGGTCACCGCTCTCGAGGATCAGCGGCAGCGCCACGGCGGGACGGCGGCCCAGCGCCCGGACCCGGGCCACCAGCTCGGCGAAGTCGAACGGCTTCGGCAGGTAGTCGTCGGCGCCCAGACCGAGTCCGTCGACGCGCTGCCTGACGGTGCTCGTGGCGGTCAGCATCAGTACCCGGCTCGCCGAGTGCGCGGCGGCGATCCGCCGGCACACCTCGTCGCCGTGCACGCCGGGCAGGTCCCGGTCGAGGACCACCACGTCGTACCGCGCCACCGCCAGGTGATCGAGAGCGTCGGCGCCGTCGAGGACCACGTCGACCGCCATGCCCTCACGGCGCAGCCCGGTGCCCAGGGTCCGGGCCAGGATCTCGAAGTCTTCGACCACCAGAACACGCACGCCCCTCACGGTGCCATGCCCCGGGTGTCAGCCCGGTGTCGTCCACCGGCACCGGGATGACACCGGCGCACGCGTAGAACCCGGACCCATGATTACTGTGCACGGGCTGCGCAAACGGTTCCGCGGAACCGTCGCCCTCGACGGGATGACCTTCGCCGTCCGGCCGGGGCAGGTCACCGGGTTCGTCGGCCCGAACGGCGCGGGCAAGTCCACCACCATGCGCGTCATCCTCGGCCTCGACAGGGCCGACGCCGGTGACGCCCTCATCGACGGCCATCCCTACCGCGGCCTGCGCGACCCGCTGCGCCACGTCGGCTCCCTGCTCGACGCCGCGGCGCTGCAGCCCGGCCGGACCGCCCGCAGCCATCTCCTCTGGCTCGCCCACTCGCAGGGCCTCACCGCCCGGCGCGTCGACGAGGTTCTCGATCAGGCCGGCCTGCGGGCGGTCGCCCGGCGCCGGGCCGGCGGCTTCTCGCTCGGCATGCGGCAGCGGCTCGGGATCGCCGCCGCGCTGCTCGGCGACCCACCGGCGCTCCTGCTCGACGAGCCGTTCAACGGCATGGACCCGGAGGGCATCGTGTGGATGCGCCGGCTCCTGCGCACGCTCGCCGCCGAGGGCCGCGCGGTCCTGGTGTCGAGCCATCTGATGAGCGAACTGCAGGAAACCGCCGACCACGTGGTGGTGGTCGGGCGCGGAAAGGTCATCGCCGACGCGCCGGTGGCTCACCTGCTGGCCACCGCGCCGGGGGCGCGGCGGGCGACGCTGGAGGACGTCTATCTGGCGCTCACCCGCGACGAGGTCGAGTTCCGCGCCGTGGACCCGGCGCGGGCCCGATGAACGCCTTCGGCCAGGTGCTGCGCGCCGAGTTCACGAAGTTCCGCACCGTCCACGGCTGGGTCGTGGCGGCCGTCACGGCCGCGGGCGCGACGATCCTGTTGGGCCTGCTGCCAGGCATGCAGGGCTCGTGCGGCCGGAACGGGCCCGGGTCCGAGTGTGCGCCGACGCTCGGGCCCGGCGGGGAGGTGGTCGTCGACAGTTTCGCCTTCGCGCACCGCCCGCTCACCGGGGACGGCAGCATCACCGTCCGCGTCACCTCGCTCACCAGCCGCCTGCTGGACCCGGGCCCGGACGGGCCGACACCGGACGACGGGTCTCCCCACGAGGCGTCTGCACGCGAGGCGGCCACGCCAGGGGCGTCTCCGCACGGGTCGCGCCCGGCCGTCGTGCCGTGGTCCAAGGCCGGGCTCATCCTCAAGGCGGGCACGGCGCAGGGCTCGTCCTACGCCGCGGTCCTGGTCACCGGCGGCCACGGCGTTCGGATGCAGTACGACTACACCCACGACCGTGCCGGGACGCCCGGCACCGTCAGCACCGTCTCCCCGCGCTGGCTGCGGCTCACCCGTACCGGCGACACCGTGACCGGAGCCGAGTCGCCGGACGGCACCACCTGGACCACGGTCGGCTCCGTGCGGCTGGCCGGCCTGCCGCCGACGGTCGAGGCGGGGCTGTTCACGACGTCCCCGCAGCACGCGGAGCGGGTCGGCGGATCGCTCGGCGCCGGCACCACGGGCGGCCCGACCGAGGCGACCGGGACCTTCGACCACCTCCTCGTGCGGGACGAGGCGCGCCCGGCCAGGTGGCGCGGCCGGCATGGGAGGGCGAGAACGTCGGCATGCCGGGGCCTGCGCCGCAGGTTCCCGGCGGCGATCTCGAACGCGCCGGCGGCGTGTTCACGGTGACCGGCTCCGGCGACATCGCCCCGGCCGTCGCCGGCGCGGCCGGTATCGGCGTGTCCCTCGCCCGGGCCCTCGTCGGAACCTTCGTGATGTTGCTCGTCGTGACCGTCGTCAGCACCGGGTTCATCACCGCGGAGTACCGCTGCGGCCTCATCCGGACCACCCTGACCGCCAGCCCCCGCCGCGGCCGGCTGCTCGCCGCGAAGGCCGTCGTGGTCGGCGCCGTCGCGTTCGTGACCGGCCTGGTCGCCGCCGCCGTCGCCGTCGTCCTCGGCCAGCGCGTGCTGCGCGGCAACGGCGTCTACGTCCACCCCGCGACGACGCCGACCGAGCTGCGCGTGATCGTCGGGACCGCCGCGCTGCTCGCCGTCGCCGCGGTTCTGGCGCTCGGGCTGGGGACGTTGCTGCGGCGCGGTGTCACCGCGGTGGCGACCGCCGTCGCCGTGATCGTCCTGCCGTATCTGCTGGCCATGACCGTCCTGCCGTATCTGCTGGCCATGACCGTCCTGCCGGACGGGGCCGCGCGGTGGCTGCTGCGGGTGAGCCCGGCGGCGGCGTTCGCGCTGCAGCAGACGGCGACGCAGTATCCGCAGGTCGCCAACCTCTACACGCCGGCGAACGGGTACTTCCCCCTCGCCCCGTGGGCCGGCTTCGGGGTGCTCGCCGGGTGGACCGCCCTCGCCCTGGGCACGGCCGCCGTCCTCCTCCGGCGGAGGAGCGCGTGAGATCGGCCCTGCACGCCGAGTGGACCAAGCTGCGGACCTCGCCCGGCACGCTCGGGCTGGCGCTCGCCGTGATCGTGAGCACGGTCGGGTCGAGCGCCGCGGTGGCCGCGGCGACCGGGTGCGCGCCGGGAGGTTGTGGGCAGGACCTGACGAGACTGAGCCTCACCGGGGTCCAGGTCGGTCAGGCCGTCGTCGCCGTCCTCGCGGTCCTGGTGATCGGCGACGAGTACAGCACCGGGATGGTCCGGGTCACGCTCACCGCGCTGCCCCGACGGACGACTGTCCTGGCCGCCAAGGCCGTCGTCGTCGCCGGGGTCGTCGCGGTGACGGCCGTGCCCGCCGTCCTCGGGTCCCTGACCGTCGGGTGGTTCATCCTTCCCGGGCACGAGGTCGTCCCCCGGGCGGCCGTCGGTTCCGTGCTGTACCTCGTCCTCATCGGCCTGCTGGGCCTGGGAACGGTCACCGCCGCGCGGAACCCGGCGGCCGCGTCCGGGATCGTCCTGGGACTGCTGTACGTGTTCCCGATCATCGCCCAGGTGGTCACCGACCCGGGCTGGCGGCGGCACCTGCAGCAGGCCGGGCCGATGAGCGCCGGGCTCGCCGTCCAGGCCACCGGCGACGTCGACGCCGTGCCGATCGGACCGTGGCAGGGACTCGGCGTGCTCACGCTGTGGGCGCTGGCCGCGCTCCTCACCGGCGGCCTGCTCCTCGCCCGGCACGACGCCTGACACCGCGACACCTGACCACCGCGACGCCTGACCACCGCGATGCCTCACCACAGCGATGCCTCACCACAGCGGGCGAGCGGTCTCAGGATCCGCCGATCTCGGCGGCGAAGCTCTCGACCCGGTCCGTCCTTCCGGCGATCACCACGAGATCGCCCACGTCGAGGACCGTTCCGGCCTCGGCGTGGGTGAACTCGCCGCCGGGCTTCTTCACGCCGACGATGGTGATCCCGTATTTGGTGCGCAGCGCGGTCCGCTCCAGTGCCCGCCCGCAGATCACCCGCGGAGCACGCAGCTTCGCTATCGCGTAGTTGTCGTCGAGCTCCAGGAAGTCGATGAGCCGGCCGGTGAGCAGGTGGGCCACCCGCTCACCGGCGTCCCGCTCGGGATAGACGACATGGGTGACGCCGATGCGCTCCAGGATGCGGCCGTGCTCGCGGGTGATCGCCTTCGACCACACCTCGGCGACGGACAGGTCGAGGAGCACACCGGTGGCCAGCACGCTGGCCTCGATCCCGGTGCCGATTGCGACGACCGCCTGCCGGAACTCGTGCGCGCCGAGCTGGCGCATCACCTCCTCGCTGGTGGCGTCCGCCTCGACCACGTGGGTGAGCTTCCCGGACCAGCGCTGGACCAGATCGTGGTTGGTGTCGACGGCCACCACGTGATGTCCCAGCTCCTGCAGGGTCTCCGCCAGCGTGCTGCCGAAGCGACCGAGACCGATGACGAGGACGGCGTCCTCGCGATGTCTGCTAGCCAACGATGGGCCTTTCCTCCGGGAGCCGGTACAGCCGCCGCCGTTCGCGCAACGCCAGCGCCGACGCGACGGCGATCGGCCCGGTCCGGCCGATGAACATCAGCATGATGAGCACGCACTGCCCGAACGCGGGCAGCTCGTCGGTGATCCCCGTTGACAGGCCGACGGTGCCGAAGGCGGACGTGACCTCGAACAGGACCTGGTCGAGGGGATGGTCGCTGACCGAGAGCAGGCACAGCGTGCCGACGACCAGCAGCGCGACGCCGAGCAGCGCGACCGCGAGCGCCTGGCGCAGCGCGGCCGGGGAGATCTGGCGATTGAACGCGTCCACCGTCTCGTCGCCGCGGGCCTCGGCCAGGATGGCGTAGAAGAGGATCATGAAGGTTGTGATCTTGATCCCGCCGGCGGTGCTCGCGCTGCCACCCCCGATGAACATCAGCACGTCGGTCACGACGAGCGTGCTCGCGTCCACGTCCGCGTAGTCGATCGAGCTGAAGCCCGCGGTACGCGCGTTGATGCTGGCGAAGGACGCCGCGAGCAGCTTGTCGCCGACACCGTGCGCCCCCAGCGTCGCGGCGTTGCGCCACTCCGTCGCCGCGATGGCGATCAGGCCGCCGACCGCCAGAATCCCGTAGCCCAGCAGCGTGACCCGGGTGTGCAGGGACCAGTACCGGGGAGTCCGCAGCTCGTGGCGCAGTTCGAACAGCACCGGGAAACCCAGCCCGCCCAGGATCACGCCACCGGTCACCGCCAGGATGACGACCGGGTCGGCCACGAAGCCCGTGAGGTTGTCGCTGTAGAGCGAGTGCCCCGCGTTGTTGAACGCGGTGATCGAGTGGAACACGCTCTCGTAGGCGGCGCGGGCCGGTGACCTGTCATAGGTCAGCCACAGCCGCAGGAACAGCACCGCGGCGATCACAGCCTCGACGGTGACGGTCACCAGGGCCACCGCGCGCACCACCCGACGCACGTCGCCGAGACCGAACGACTGGGTCTCGGCGGCGGCCAGCAACCGGATCCGCACACCCAGCCGGCGCGAGACCAGCAGTCCCAGCAGCGACGCCGAGGTCATGAACCCGAGACCGCCCAGCTGGACCGCTCCCACGATCACGACTTCGCCGAAGGTGGTCCAGTGGGCGCCGGTGTCGACGACGGCGAGCGCCCCGCTCGCGGCTCCGGTCGCGGTGAACACGGCGACCAGCGGCGACGTCGTCCGGCCGGACTCGGTCGCGACCGGTGCGAGCAGGAGCAGTGCCGTCGCGGCCACCGTGACCACGAAGCCCAGCACCACGAGCCGGACCGGGTGGGCCAGCAACGCCGCCCAGGGGCCGCGAGGCCGCAGCCGACGGGCCAGCCGACCGCCTTCCGGGCGGAGGATGCTCGCGATCCCGACCTGACCGGGTTCCCTGCGGGCGCCGGCGGACCTCAGCGGCGCCCCTGCGGTACCTGGATCCCGGCGACCGGCCGCGGCCGGTACGGGGCCTCCAGGCGGGCGGCCTCGTCGTCGGTGAGAGTCAGCTCCAGCGAGGCCAGCGCGTCCTCGAGATGCTCGGGCTTCGTGGCGCCGACGATCGGCGCGGTGACGACCGGGTTGCGCGACACCCAGGCCAGCGCCACCTGGGCCCGGCTCACCCCGCGCTCATCGGCGATGCGGGCGACCTCCTCGACGATCAGCCGGTCGTCGTCCTGGTAGAAGGCGCGGGCGAACGGGTCGGACTCGGCCCGGGTCGTGGTGGCGTCCCAGTCGCGGGTGAGCCGGCCGCGGGCCAGCGGGCTCCAGGGGATCACGCCGATGCCCTGGTCCGCGCACAGCGGCAGCATCTCCCGCTCCTCCTCCCGGTAGAGCAGATTGTAATGATCTTGCATGACCGCGAAGCGGGTCCAGCCGGCCGCTCGGCGGTGAACAGCGCCTTGGCGAACTGCCAGGCGAACATCGACGAGGCACCGAGGTAGCGGGCCTTCCCGGCCTTCACGACGTCGTGCAGCGCCTGCAGGGTCTCCTCGATCGGCGTCGTGGCGTCCCAGCGGTGGATTTGGAAGAGGTCCACGTAGTCGGTCCCGAGCCGGCGCAGGCTCTCGTCGATCTCGTGCATGATCACTTTTCGGGAGAGGCCGGCCCCGTTCGGGCCGGACCGCATCCGGGAGTGGACCTTGGTGGCCAGCACGATCTCGTCCCGGCGGGCGAAGTCCTTCAGCGCCCGGCCGGTGATCTCCTCGCTGCGGCCCAGCGAGTAGACGTTCGCGGTGTCGAAGAAGTTGACCCCCGCCTCGATCGCGCGCCGGAAGAACGGCCGCGACGCGTCCTCGTCCAGAGACCACGGCCAGTTCCCCTTCCCCGGCGTCCCGTAGCTCATGCAGCCCAGACAGACCCGGGAGACCTCCAGACCGGTCGACCCCAGCTTGACGTACTCCACGAGATCGGACTCCTCTCCACCACCGCCGCCGTCGGTCACGATCGGCTCGCTTGGCGGGTGCCCCGCAGGTCGCTCGCGTTCGGCACCTGCTCAGTCTGTGGCGTCGACACCGTAGGAACGGGCGAGCGCGACCAGACCGTGGTCGTGGCCCTGCCCCACCGCGCGGAACCGCCAGGCGTCGTTCCGTCGGTACAGCTCGGCCAGAATAAGCGTCTTCTCCGTCGTCGCCGCGTCCAGGGTGGCATGCAGCCAGGACCGTCCGTCGGGAGTCCGGGCCGCCACGCCGAGCGGTCCGACCTCCCCGAAGGTCCGGCCGTCACCGAGGGCGGCGCCGACGACGACCCGGTGCACCGACCTCGGCAGCGCGGCGAGATCGACGACGATGGCCTGCTCGGACGGGCCGTCGACGCTGAGTACGACCGCGCCGTCGTCCGACTGGGGCTGGTTGTAGAACACGAAGTCCTCGTCCCCGCCGACCTGCTCGTCCGTACCCACCAGGAACGCAACCAGGTCGACGGCGACAGTGCTCTCCCAGGCCCACGTCGCGGCGACGGCCCAGCGGTCACCACCAGCCGAAACCGGCAGATCCGTGACGGCACCCCCGGACGAGTGGAAATCCTCCGATGGCACCGCGTCGAGGGCCGCCACCGCGGCAGTGGACCGCGGCGTCGAGGCACTCGGCGGGTCGAGGCGGCGGAGGAACGTCTCAGCGGTGATCACCGGGAGTCCGAGCGCACGGATCCGGGCCATCCGCCGGTCGTCCTCGCCGCCGGGCAGGCACACCACCTCCGTCACCGTCAGGTTCACCGCGGCGAGACCGCCCGCCTGGACGACACGCTCACGTATCGCGGCGGCGTCCGCATGCGGCCCGCCCAGCACCAGCACCCGCCGTACCGCGAACGGCCGCACCGCGGCACCGTCACCGATCACCGCCGGAGCGGCGGGTACCGGCGCCTCGGCGGCTACAGGGCTCGGCTCCGCCGAAGCGGACGGCACCTGCGAAACAGCTGGGACAGGCGGCGCGGACGGCGTATCCGAGCCCACCGTGTCTCGGGCCAGCCCCGGCGCGATGCTCGCCAGCAGGCCGAGGAGCCGCGGCAACACTTCGGCGAGCATCCGGGCATCGACCAGCGCGTCATGCTGACGCTCGAAGGGAATCGACCACAGTCCGGCGACCGTGGCCAGCCGAAAGTCCGGGATCGGAAGGTCGAGCCGCCGGGACAGTACGCACGAACACATGCGCCGGTGTCCACCAGCACCATGTGCCGGGGATCACTTTGCCTCCCATCAACCCAGGAGCAGGGCCTTGACCTGCACTGATACAGAGAATGGCTTGATCCAGAACCGGGCCGGACGGGTGTCGCCGCACTACCGGACGGCCGGAGCCGGGAATGCCCGGGCGCCGGGCGGCCTTCGCTGTGTCCGATAACGTGCTCGCGGTATCCGATCACGCGTTCGAACGGTCCGCGGCTGCGCAGATGCGGTCCGGCGGGCGTCATGGAAGGAGCCGGATGACGAAGCCCCCGGTCACAGAGGCGGAGCTGGCCAGGGTCGACGGCGCGGGTGCCGACGTCCCGGCGGCGGGGGAACCACCGGCGGCGGGCGGTCCGGCAACCAGCGCAGCGCCGAGCACCACGCCGGCCACAGCCGGACCGGTGCTGACCGGGCCCGCGGGCGAGGCAGCCGCCGATCCGCGGCGGTGGCGGGCGCTGCCCGTGATCCTGATCGCCAGTTTCATGAGCCTCTTCGACGTCTTCGTCGTCAACGTCGCGACGCCGAGCATCGGGTCGGACCTGAACGCGTCCAACGCCGGGCTCGAGCTGGTCGTCGGCGGGTACTCGTTCACCTACGCCGCCGCCCTGGTCACCGGCGGGCGGCTGGGTGACCGCTTCGGCCGCCGCCGGATCTACCTGCTCGGGATGGCGGTCTTCACCGCGGCGTCGGCGCTGTGCGGGCTGGCGCCCAACGAGGCGGTGCTGATCGGCGGCCGGCTGCTGCAGGGCGCGGGTGCCGCCGCCATGGTGCCCCAGGTGCTCGCGCTGATCAGCGTGACGTTCCCGCCGGCCGAGCGGCCGCGGGCGTTCGCGTTCTTCGGGGTCACGATCGGGCTCGGCGGGGTCTGCGGGCAGGTGCTCGGTGGGGTGCTGCTCGACCTGGACATCTTCGGTCTCGGCTGGCGGCCGATCTTCCTGGTCAACGTGCCGATCGGCCTGGCCGCGCTCGTCGGGGCGCGGCGGCTGGTCCGCGAGTCGCGCTCGGCCCGCGCCGAGCGGCTCGACCCGGTCGGGCTGGGCACGCTGACGCTCGGCATCGGCCTGGTCCTCGTCCCGCTCACGCTCGGCCGCGACGAGGGGTGGCCGCTGTGGACGTGGCTCGCGCTCGCCGGCGGGGTGCTGGTGCTGGGCGGGTTCACCGCCTGGGAGGCCCGACTGGCGCGCTCCGGCGGGCATCCGATCATCCCGCCGGCCGTGGTGCGCTCCCGGCCGGTCGTCGGCGGGATGGTCATGAGCGCGGGATACTTCTTTTTCTTCGGCAGCTTCCTGCTCGCCCTGACGATCTTCCTTCAGGTGGGGCAGCACCGCTCCCCGCTGAACGCCGGGCTGATGTTCGCACCGCTCGGCGTGACCTTCGCGTTCTCCTCGCTGGCGGCACGGCGGCTGGTCGCCGTGTACGGGCCGCGGGTCCTGGTCGTCGGAACTCTCATCAGCGGCCTCTCGCTGTGCGGGGTCGCGTTGGTGGTGTCGGCCGAGGGCATCGGCCTGACCGCCTACGAACTCACTCCGCTGCTGATGCTCGTCGGCGTCGGCAACGGCCTGGTGATCCCGGCCCTGGCCGCGAGTGTCATGGCCGCCGCTCCGCCCGACATCAGCGGGACGGTGAGCGGCGTGCTCACCACCACCCAGCAGTTCGCCTCGGCGCTGGGGGTCTCCGGCGTGGGGGCGCTGTTCTTCGCGCAGACCGCGCGCAACGGCGCGGACGCCGGGCTCCTCGCGGCCATCGCCTGCGGCCTCGTCTCGGTCAGCGTGGCCTTCCTGGGATCCCTGGTGCTGCTGCGCCCACCCACGGCAGGCACGGCTGCCGTGGCGCCCGCGACAGCGGCCACGGACTGACGCGCAGAATGCCGTGCGCTGCGGAACATCGCGCTCTCGTGGCACCTGCGCCCCGCACGTGATGCGGTAAGGCACCTCCGCAATGTACTGATTCCACTATTGCCGGCACCGACGCCGGTTCCCCCATTCACCCATGCAGAACCGCTGCCTCTTTCCCCGCGCTGAAAGCGCCGCGCGAAGCTCGTTGACGGTCCGGCTAACATGTCGCTCGACGGTGGCGAGCGGGGGTTCCAGTGACGGTCGACAACGAGGATGCGCCGGATCCACCGACGCGCGGGGGTCCGCCAGCCGGAACGACGCCCCCCGACCTGGACGAATCGAACAGGACGCCAGGATCCGATGGTCGTCTTCGCTACGATGCCTTCCTTTCCTATAGTCATGCGTTGGACGGTAGGCTCGCTCCCGCGGTCCAGCTCGGCTTACACCGCCTCGCGAGACGGTGGTACCGGGCACGCGCGCTTCGGGTGTTCCGGGACAAGACCAGCCTCGCGGCAAGCCCCGATCTCTGGGGGGAGATCGAGCGAGCGCTGGAGCAGAGCCGCTACCTGATTCTGCTCGCCTCGCCGACGGCGGCGGCATCACCATGGGTGCGGCGGGAAACGGAGTGGTGGCAGTCCCACCGGAGCTCCGACACGCTGCTGATAGCGCTCACAGACGGCACCCTGATCTGGGGCGATGGTGCGGCCGGTTTCAGCGGTACCGCGGACGACGCTCTCCCACCCGGCCTTCGTGCCTGGTTCGACCGGGAGCCCCTCTGGGTCGATCTGACCTGGGCCCGCGAGCAGAACCTCTCCGTTCGGCACAGCCGGTTCCGGCAGGAGATCGCCACCCTGGCGGCCCCGATTCATGGCATCAGCCGTGACGATCTGGAGAGCGAGGACATACGACAGCATCGCCGACTACTGCTGTCGGCATATTCTGCGGTCACCGTCCTGGTCGTCCTTCTGGCCGCCGTGATCGCTTTCGGGGTACGGACCCAGACTGCCCAGCGCCAGGCCGAGGCCTCCCAGCGGACGGCGATCTCTCGTAGCCTCATGGCGGCGGCCGACGCCGCGCGCGGGGCTGACCCGCAGACCGCCCTACGCCTCGGAATCGCCGCCCATTCCATCGGCGGCTCCGTCGAGACCTCGGCCAGCCTGGTGGAGACCCTGACTACCAGTCACTATCTCGGCACGCTCCCCAGCTCGGCCGGTGACATCCAGCAGGTGATCCACTCGCCCGACGGGCGGTTCCTGGCGACCCTCACCGAGGACAGGGCAGATGACGTGAACGAGGGCGCAACCGTGGTTCTGTGGGATGCGGGCGACCCCGCGTCCCGGCACCCGGTGGGCAGAACCTCGATTACGGGCAGTCAGGCCGCGGTCTGCGGTGCCTTCGCCTCCGACGGCAGTTTCCTGGTGGTCTCGACTGAGCGCTCGATGGCGATCCTGGACCTGGCCGACCCGGCCGCGCCCAGGCCGGTCGGTATGACGTTCCAGGAGCCCCTGAGCGACCTCGGCCCGATCCATTCCGTGGCGATCTCCCCGGTCGCCCCGGTGCTGGCGACGCTGCACCAGTCCGCGGACGGGAATGTCCTACGCCTCTGGGACCTCGAGCACCCGGATCGCCCGATTCGTCTCGCCGAGGTGGCGGGAACGGTCGGTGGCTCTGGCTCGCTCGCCTTTTCCCCCGACGGCCGTGTGCTCGCCGCCGGCGATGGTGACTACTCCCCGGGAAACGGGGATCTGACTCTGTGGAACGTCACAGACCCCGCCTCACCCGCGCCGTTCGGCCCGACCATCACCGACTTTGACGGTGCCGTGCAGGCGGTCGCCTACTCCCCCACCGGTCAACACCTCGCGCTCGGGATCGGAAGTGGCGGAAACACCTTCAGCTATGGCTCCACGCTACTGCTCGATGTGGGTGACCCAGCCGCTCCCCGGGTGACGCAGATGACCGTAGACGCCGGAACGGGGGCCGTCTACGCGGTGGCGTTCTCACCCGACGGCCGCGTCCTCGCAAGCGGCGGAGCCGACTTCACTGTTGCGACCTGGGACCTCAGCGGTGACAGTCCATCCGGTTCACCGAGGCAGCTCACCAGGCCGCTCTCGGGTCATACCGCGGTCATCGAGACGTTGAGTTTCCGCCCGGTCGACCGGGTTGACCCGGTCGACCCCGCAGCGGAAGGACCGGATGCCGGCTTTGTTCTTGCTTCCGGCAGTTTTGACCGGACCGTGATGATGTGGAACGTGCCAGACGTCCTTCGGCCGCGGCCCACCGAACATTCCTCCACCGGCGCCGACATCTCCTATCTCGCCGGAGACAGGAAGAGCGGCCTCGTCGCCGTGGGGAGCTCCGCTACCGACCGGGTGACGTTCTGGGACGTCGCAGGCGCCGACGGACCGCGGGCCGTCGGCGCGCCGCTGACAGACCTCCCCGGCGTCAGCCTGGCCGCCTTCTCCCCGGACGGCTCGCTGTTCGCGGTGGCGACCGACGAGCAGATCGTGTTGTGGGACATGACGACCCCGCAACGCCCCCGGCGTCTGCCGACATCTCTCGCCCCTGCGCGGTCGCGGGTCATGTCCCTGGCTTTCACCTCCGACAACTCCATGCTGATCGCCGGGGGCAGCGACGGGGATGTCACCTCGTGGTCGATCGCACGGCTGGCCGAGGAGGGCTCGTCCACCGGCGGACCACGGCTGCCCAAGATGTCGCACACGGGCCTCGGCAGTGGCGGGGTCACCGTCGCCCCGAACGGAAAGCTGCTCGCGACAGCGGCGGGTGGCACCGCCGAGTCCCTGGTGCTGTGGGATATCTCGAGCGGCCCCCCTCGGCGGCTCGGCGAGGCCACGACACCTTTCGTCGGATCCATCATGACAACGGCCTTCTCCCCGGACAGCCGGATCCTGGTGGGGGGAACTCTCGACGGCCATGCGGTGGTCTGGGACGTGGCGGAACCAGCGACCCCCAGCAGGATCGGGGACCCGCTCACGCTGGGCATCGCGGACCGCGTCGACTCGGTCGCCTTCGACGGGGACGGCAGAACCCTCGTGGTCGGCGCGTTCGGCGGGCGGGTGGGGCTCTGGGACCTCACCGACCAGTCCAGGCCACGCCCACTGGGTGAGCTGGTGTCGGGCGCGCTGGCCCCCCTGACGTTCTCGACCGGCGGGCAGCTCGTGTCCGCCACCGACTCCGGCTCACTCACCCGGTGGGATCTGAGCCCACTCGAAGAGGCTCGCGACGATCCACTGCGGTTCGCCTGTGCTCGCGGCGGTACGGGCGGGCTGTCCCCACGCGCGTGGGCCTTCTACGCCCCGGGAATCCCCTACCGTGATCCCTGCGACGACTGACGCTCAGGAGCTGCGGGCGTCGTAGCGCCGGCGGGCCTCGTCGATGCCGTCGGCGTTGCGCACAGCCCAGTCGAGCAGCGAGGCGACAGTGTCGAGCAGGGTTCGCCCCAGGCCGGTGAGCTCGTAGTCGACGCGCGGGGGCACCTGCGGGTGCACCGTGCGGGTGACGAGCCCGTCCCGCTCGAGGACGTGCAGCGTGCTGGTGAGCATGCGCTGGTTGATACCGGGCAGCGCCCGCTTCAGCTCACTGAACCGGCGCGGGCCGGCGCTGAGCTGGGTGACGACCGCGACCGACCACTTGTCACCCACCCGGTCCATGTTCGTCCGAACACGGCAGTCGGCCTCGTCCTGGGGCTCCCAGGCGGCGACGAGCGAACCGCGCTCCGCCGGCTGCATCGGCACGTTGTGGGTCACCGCGACCTCCGGTCGGTGGTTGACGGCGGCTCTCTCTTGCGCAAATACTACTTTCCGTGTCGATGAAGTTGAGATTGATCCGACGTCTCGTCGTCGACCTCGCGCGCAGCGGCAGCATGCGCTGTTCCTGAGACGCTCCTCGGCCACGCCGGCCGCCAGGACGTCCGACCGCTCCCGCGCCGCCTCGTCACGATCCGGTCGCTCGAGATCCGGTCCCGTCCCACCTGGTGGCCTTGACGTGGCGAATGCCGACGCCACGTCCCCTCCGCCGGGAGCCCACGCATGTCCCTGACCTTCCACTGGTTCCTGCCCACCTCCGGCGACGCGCGCGACGTGGTCGGCGGCGGGCACGGCGCACCAGCCACGGCGAGCACCCGCGGCCGGCCGCCGACACTTGAGTACCTCGGCCAGATCGCCCGCTCGGCCGAGCAGCTCGGCTTCGCCGGCGCCCTGACGCCCACCGGTTCGTGGTGCGAGGACGCCTGGCTGACCACGGCGATGCTGGTCGAGGCGACGAAGCGGCTGAAGTTCCTGGTCGCCGTACGGCCGGGGCTGGTCTCGCCGACGCTGGCCGCACAGATGGCGTCCACGTTCCAACGGCTCTCCGGCGGGCGGCTGCTGCTCAACGTCGTCACCGGCGGCGAGGCGGACGAACAGCGCGGCTACGGCGACTTCCTCGACAAGGACGACCGGTACGCCCGCTGCGACGAGTACCTGTCGGTGCTCTCCGATCTGTGGCGGGGACGGACCGTGGACGTCGACGGCCGCTTCGTGCGGCTGAGCGGGGCGCGGCTGTCGCGGCTCCCCGACCCGCCACCGGAGATCTACTTCGGGGGCTCGTCGCCGGCCGCGGTCGAGGTGGCCGCGCGCCACGCCGACGTCTACCTGACGTGGGGCGAACCGCCGGACGCCGTCGCCGCCAAGTTCGCCGAGGTCCGGTCCAGGGCCGAGGCGGCCGGGCGGGCGC
This sequence comes from Frankia sp. Hr75.2, assembly GCF_949319125.1. NCBI lineage: Bacteria > Bacillati > Actinomycetota > Actinomycetes > Frankiales > Frankiaceae > Frankia > Frankia sp. Hr75.2. The sequence continues at coordinate 16,010 of NZ_CASGGV010000316.1, forward strand.
CGCGCTTCGGGCTGCGCGCCCACGTCATCACCCGGGACACCGCCGAGGACGCCTGGGCGGCGGCGCACCGCCTGATCGCCGGCCTGGACGCCCGGACGGTCGCGGCGGTGCAGGAGCAGCTGGCGCGCAGCGAGTCCGAGGGCCAGCGCCGGATGCTCGCGCTGCACAACGGGTCGACCGCGAAGCTGGAGATCTTCCCGAACCTGTGGGCGGGGATCGGGCTGGTCCGCGGCGGCGCCGGGACCGCCTTCGTCGGCAGCCACCACGAGGTGGCGGACCTCATCGAGACCTACCACCAGGTCGGCGTCACCGAGTTCGTGCTCTCCGGGTATCCCCACCTGGAGGAGGCGTACTGGTTCGGGGAGGGTGTGCTCCCGATCCTGCGTGCCCGGGGCCGATGGTCCCCGTGACCTCGACCCCCGTCCTGGACGGAACCGGAAATACCACCGCCCGGCCCCGCGGTACTTTCGTCAGGCAGACCCGGCCGGGCGGATTTCGTAATGGTGTTGACATCCGCGCCGTGACGGCACAGAGTTGGACCATGCTCCGGCCGGGTTCAACGACACCTCGGTTTCCACGGGCGACACCTCGGTTTCCACGGGCGACACAGCAGTCTCTAAGAGCGACCCGGCGGCTCCTGCAGACGACACGCCTCGTAATCCGCGGCCACATCGATTTCCTGCGGGTGGCGTCGGCCGCCTGTACGCGGTCACCCGCCAGCTGACCTCACCGAGGGCGAGCCGAGCCAGGCCACCAGGACGGATTCGTCCGCCCGCTCGGCCCCACGATTCCGGTGTCGGCTCTTCCAGCGACGGCAGGCGTACCTTCAGCGACGTCCACTCCGGCGCTCTTCCGATTTTTTCGGTAACAGCCGTGTTCTCTCTCATCCTGCGTGGCATGTTTTCTTTGGGCTGCCCACCGGGCGGTCTTTCTTACCGCCACTCCCATCCTCGCCTGGGCCGTCTCGCGCGTTCCAACCGCACCGGCCCCCATTTTCCCTGGAGCAGATCATGCATTCTCCGACGGACACCCGGAACCCGATCCGGTCCGGCCGCCAGGTGCGCGGTTTCGTCGGCCGCGCCGCGACCCGGTTCTGGCCCGCCGCCGACGCGGGCCGGCCGCCGCGGGCCTCGATCGTGATGATCCCCGGCCGCGGCGAGAGCGTGGACAGCTACGAACGGACCGCCGTGCGGCTGGCGATCGACGGCTACGACGTGACCTACCTGTCCACCCAGGAGCACGGCGCCGTCGCGCTGGCGGAGGCGCGGGTGCCCGGCGTGCCGTTCATCCTGCTCGGTTCGGACACCGGGGCCCTGCGCTCGCTGTCGCTGGCGGGCTCACCGGCGCTGCGACCCGACGCCCTGATCCTGCTGGGACTTCCCCTGGTGCACCAGCCATTCGCCGGCGAGCTGCCGACCGAGCTCCCACCGCGCGTGCTGCCCGACCTGCCGGTACTGCTGATCCACGGCGAGCAGGACGAGACAAGCCCGCTCCACCTCACCAAGATGATCACGCGGACGGTGAGCACGGCTCGACTGACGACCGTGCCGGGTGGGCACCAGATCATGACCGGGCCCGGAGTGCGCCTGGTAGCGGCGCTCACGGTGCTGTTTGTCGAGACCCTGCGCCAGATCGAGGGCGTGGGAGGCGGGCGGGCCCGCCTCGCGCGCGTCCCACGCCAGCCCGAGCCCGCCGCGAACCGGCTGTGACGATGTCGGTTCCCTCCAGTTCAGGCCGCCACCGCCACCGCCTCGACGGCGGGCGCCCGCAGGGCCCGGCGTGCCGAGCCGAGCAGGGCGGCCAGCGTCGCCGCCACGGCCACCGCCGCGGTACCGAGCCAGATACCCACCTCCGGGTCGGGCAGCCAGCTGTCGGTCTTGGCGTAGCTGAACGGCAGCACGGTGGGCAGCGCGGCGACGGTGCCGATCACCAGCCCGGCGACGGTCAGCACCGCGCCCTCCAGGATGACCATGCCCAGCACCTGGCGGCGGGTCGCCCCGGCGAGGCGCTGCTGGCCGAACTCCCGGCGCCGGTCGGTGGTCGCGGCGACCAGCGTGTTGATCAGCATGATGCAGGCGAACAGCACGATCATCCCGGTGACCACGAAGTTCAGCGTCTCGATGGCATCGTCCTCGGCGTTGGTCACCACACCGGCGGCCGCGTTGGCCTCGTTCTGGATGACCTGCATCCACAGCGTGCCCACCGATATGCCGACGAACAGGATCACCGGGGTCAGCGCGGCCGCCAACTGGGCGGTGCGCTGCCGCAGGTTGAGCACCGCCAGGTAGCCGCTGACGCCGCCGAACCGCTGCACGGGACGGGCCAGCACCGCGGTCGCCCAGCGCACCAGCACCGGCGCGAAGAACGCCATCCCGATGCCGAACAGGATGTCCGCCGAGCCGGCGAACTGCATCGAGTCGAAGCCCTCGGGGCCGGCCGCCGCGGCCATCACGCTCAACTGCAGACCACCGAGAAGGAACAGCACGCCGGTGATGATCCGGCCCCTGCCCATCCGCCCGCCGCCCGCACTCGCGTCGGCCGCGCTGCTCAGCGCCTCCACCACCCGCATCTTCGCGACGCGCCGCGCCGTCAGCACCGCCGCGCCCGCGGCCCCCAGCACGCTGACGCCGAGGCCGGTGCCCAGTGCCACCGGCCCGTAGGCGAAGGCCACATCGTCGGCCACCTGGTCGGTGGACTTCAGCAGCGCCAGCAGCCCGCGCCCGGCCAGCGCCCCTATCGGGACGGCCACCAGTGCCCCGGCCAGCGCCAGGAGTACGGCCTCGCCCAGGATCATCCGCCGCAGCTGGGCGGGGGTGGCGCCGACGCTCTTGAGCAGCGCCATCTCCGTGGCCCGCTGCCGCACGCCGAGGGTGAGCGTGGAGGTGACCGCGAAGGCCACCAGGGCCAGGCCCCAACCGCCCACCACCGTCGACATGGTGACCAGTGTCTCCTGATCGGTGTCCGACACTCCTTCGGCGGCGCCGGTGTCGGACAGCGAGCCGAAGGCCATCACCAGCACAGCACCGAGGAACACCGCCAGGAAGCTTGCGGTGAAGGCGCTCATCCGTCGCCGTAGCGACCGCACAGCCAGGGTGAACATGATCAGATCCCTCCGTTGCCGGCGCCGGTGCCGGCGGCTGCGTAGGCGCCGCTCGTGCCCCTGTTCCGCCCCTGCCGCGCCACCTCGTCACCCAGGTGCGTCAGCCGCTCCGCCACCGCCTGCGCGGTCGGGCTGGACATCTGCCCGGCGAGCCGCCCGTCGGCCAGGAACACCACCGCGTCCGCGTGGGAGGCCGCCACCGGGTCGTGCGTCACCATCACCACGGTCCGCCCGAAGGCGCGCACCGACTCCTGGAGCAGACCCAGCACCTCCCGGGCGCTGTGACTGTCCAGCGCGCCGGTCGGCTCGTCGGCGAAGACCACGCTCGGCTCCGAGACCAGCGCTCGGGCGATGGCGACCCGCTGCTGCTGCCCCCCGGAGAGCTGACTGGGCAGATGGTCGAGCCGCTGCCCCAGGCCGACCCGCTCCAGGACGGCGCGCGACCGCGCCGTGTCGATCCGCCGCCCGGCCAGCTTCAGCGGCAGGGTGGTGTTCTGCATGACCGTGAGCGTCGGCAGCAGGTTGAACTGCTGGAAGACGAAGCCGATCCGCTGCCGGCGGAACTTCGTCAGCGCCGTCTCGCTCTTGCCGCCCAGCTCGATGCCGTCCACGAACACCGTGCCGGCCTCCGGTTCGTCCAGACCGGCCGCGCAGTGCAGCAGGGTGCTCTTGCCCGACCCGGACGGGCCCATCACCGCGGTGAACGTGCCGCGCGGCAGCGCCAGCGAGACCCCGTCCAGCGCGGTCACCCGGGCGCTGTCATCGCCGTAGACCTTACGCACCCCCACCAGCCGCAGGGCCTCGGTGCTCTCCTGGGTCGTGCTCCGTGTGCTCCGTGTGCTCCGTGTGCTCGTCATGTCGGCACCATCGGCGCCGGCGCCTACCGTCGGCTGACCGCCCGCTGACCGCCACCTACCGCCGCCGGGCGGCTCCCGTCCCCAGCTCGGCCAGCGCCGCCTCCACTGTCATCGACGCGCCCCGCCGCCGGGCCTGATCGAACCGCTGGGCACCGATCAGGTTCCGCACCCGGGCCGCCGTCCGCGCCGCCTCCGGCTCCCTCGCTGCCTCCCCGCCGCGCACCGCCTGCCCCAACCCCAGCAGCAACGCGGCCCGTTCACCGTCGCCCGTCAGCAGCACCGCCCCCGCCAGGCCCTCCACCGCGCAGGCCGCCTCGCCACGATCGCTGCCGCGCAGCGCCACGTCCAGCGCCTCCCGGTGCCGGGCCAGCGCGCCCTCCACGTCGCCCTCCGCCTCGGCCACCCGGCCCAGGCCCACCAGCGCCCGCACCCGGGTCACCTCGCCGAACACGAGCTCCGCGGCCGCGTCGCGCAGGGCCAGTTCGTACAGCCGTCGTGCCGCCGCGAGGTCGCCGTCCAGCCGGGCGACCTCACCCAGCCCGCAGCGGGCCGAGCCCAGCTCGTCGGGCAGGCCGTCTCGTCGGGCCGCCGACTCGGCCCAGGTGAAGTCGGCGCGCGCCGCCTCGAGATCCCCGGCACGCAGCAGCCCGTAGCCCCGGCTGCACCGCATGTTCACCGCCGCGGCCACAGCGCCCAGCTCTCCGGCCGCCGCGATGCCCTCCGCCCACAGCTCCAACGACCGCGCGTGGTGCCCCCGCCGTGACGCCAGTGTCGCCGCGGCGTCCAGGGTCTCCGCCGCCCCCAGCCGGTCCCCGATGGCGCGGAAGCCGCGCAGCGCCGCGTCGAACTCCCGCTCCACCCCGTCCTCCGCATCCCCCGCGAACAGGCCCAGATAGCCCCTCCCCATCCGGACCAGCGCCTGCGACCAGGGGTCGGTGCCGACATGCACCTCCGGGCGCTCCCGGCTGGCGTCGGTCGGCCCGGCCGCCGTCGCCCACAGGAAGCTGAGATACGGATACCGCGGCGGCGCGATCCGGCCCGACATGATCGACTCGGCTCGCCGCCACCACTCACGCTGCCCAGGGCGGTCCCGGCCATCGGCCCTCGCGTTCAGCACGCACAGTACGTACTCGTCGTCCAGCCCTTCCGGTATTTCCCGGCCGACCGTACGCAACAGCTCCGCCGCCAGCGGCGCGGCCTCCCCGCGCAGCCCGCGCAGGAACCAGTACCCGCTCAGCACGGCGACGAGCCGCAGTGCCCGCTCCGGCGCCGTGGGAATGGAACGGCGCAGCGCCGCCAGCAGATTGCGGTGCTCCGCGTCCAGCCGCCGCAGCCACTCCAGCTGCTCGGACCGCCGCAGATGCGGCTCCGCCTCGCCCGCCAGCCGCAGAAACCACTCCGCGTGCGCCGCCTGCAGCCGCGCCTCCTCCCCGGACTCCGCGAGCCGCTCGGCGCAGAACTCCCGGACGGTCTCCAGCATCCGGTACCGGCCGGCCGCGTCCACCTCCGCCAGCGACTTGTCCACCAGCCCGACGGCCGCTTCGACCGGGTCGTCCAGCTCGTCGCAGGCGCAGACCTCCTCCACCGCCCCCAGTGGCGCGCCCCCCACGAAAACCGTCAGCCGACGAGCCAGCGCCTGCTCCTTGTTGTCCATCAGGTCCCAGCTCCACTCCACCACCGCACGCAGCGTGCGGTGTCGCGGAGCCGCCGTCCGCTCCCCACGCCCCAGCAGCCGGAACCGGTCGCCGAGGCGGGCCTCCACCTCGGCGAGCGGCAGCGAGCGCAACCGCGCCGCAGCCAGTTCGAGGGCCAGCGGCAGCCCGTCCAGCGTGGCGCAGATCCGCAGCACCGGACCCACCTCCGCGTCCCCCAGCGCGAAACCGGGCCGTACCGCCGTCGCCCGGTCCACGAACAGCCGCACCGCCGCGAAACCGAGCGCCCGCTCGGAGGTGACTCCGTCCGCCTCACCGCCCGCCGGAACCTCCAGCGGAGCCAGTGGCCACAGCGACTCCCCCGTGATCCTCAGCGCCTCCCGGCTGGTGGCCAGCACCCGCACCCGCGGACACGCCCCGAGCAGCCGCCGCACCAGTTCGGCCGTCTCCGCCACCACGTGCTCGCAGTTGTCCAGCACCAGCAGCGCTTCGCGCTCGGCGAGCGCGGCGACCAGCCGGCCGACCGGGTCCGGCCGCATCCCCCCGCCACCCTTCAACGGCCCCGCGTCATGCAGCCCCAGCGCTCCGACCACCGCCTCGGCGACGCCGCCTCCCGACCCGTCGGCACTCACCACCGCCAGGTCGACGAACCGGGCCTCGACGCCGGTCCGCTCCACCGTCCTTTCCGCCGTCCGTCCGGCCACCTCCAGCGCCAGCCGGGTCTTGCCCACCCCACCAGGGCCCACCAAGGTCACCAACCGCCCGGCGGCCAGCAGCCCCCCGACCCGGGCCAGTTCCTCCTCCCGGCCCACGAAGCTGCTCACCCGCGCGGGCAGCCCGGGCCCGACCTCCCCCCGCCCCTGGCCGGGCCGCACCTCCCCCCGCAGCACCGCCAGATGAACCTCCGCCAGCTCCGCGGAGGGATCGGCCCCCAGTTCCTCGACCAACAGCTGTCGTGCGTCCTCGAACACCGCAAGCGCCTCGGCCTGGCGGCCCGCCCCGGCCAGCGCCCGCATCAGCTGTCCCCGCAGCCGCTCTCGTAACGGATGCTCCCCCACCGCCTCCTGCAGCTCGGCCACCAGCGCCGCATGCCGCCCCAGCGCCAGCTCAGCCTCGGCCAGGTCCTCCACCGCGGCGACGCGCTGCTCCGCCAGCCTGATTGTCTGCACGGCGGCGAACGGCGCATCCACCACGTCGGCGAGCGCGGGTCCCTGCCACAGCCCAACCGCCTCGCGCAGCAGCGCCGCCGCATGGGTGTGCTCGTCCGCCTCCAGGGACCGCCGCCCCTCTCGTACGAGGCGCGCGAAGCGGTGCACGTCCACCTGCTCCGGGTCGGCCGCCAGCCGGTACCCGGCCGGGTGCATCTCGATCGGCACCGCCACCCCCGCCGCCCGCAGCCCGCGGCGCAGCCGCGACACCTGCGACTGGAGGGCGTTCACGGCGCCGTCGGGCGGCTCCTGGCCGTACAGGCCGTCGATCAGCTGCTCCGTGCTGACCACCCGGCCGGCGTTCAGCGCCAGCAGGGCGAGGAGCGAGCGCGGCCGCGGCCCGCCGACGTTCACCGTCGCCCCCTCGCCGGACCGCACCTGAAGTGGCCCCAGCACGCTTATCCACATGGTCTGATTCTCGCCTGCGCCGCGCGGACGGCTACTCCTTCGCACTTCCGCGACAACCTGCTCGAGTTCTGACTAGCCGTCAGTCGTGCCACGGCACCCCCACCTCGCCGTCTGTCGGCGCGGGAAATCCCATGCCCGGAACGGGAAGAGAAAGCGGTCGAAGCATGTCCTAGGTGAGCAAGGTGATGCGGGCGCGCGGCGCGGAGGCGAGCCCGCGAGAGGCGTGTCTCCGGCCGGAGACACGAGTGGTCGCGGGAGACTCCCGACGAGAGGAGACCTTGGATGGTCAACGCGCGACTGACCGCCATCAACGCCACTGCGGTCGACCAACGCCTGCTGCGTACGACGTTCGGCTGTTTCCCCAGCGGGGTCACCGCCGTCTGTGGGCTCGCCGGCCGGGAGCCGGTCGGGATGGCGGTGAGCTCGTTCATTTCGGTCTCCCTGGATCCGCCGCTGGTCTCGGTGTGCGTGGCTAACTCGTCCACCACCTGGCCCCGGCTGCGGGCGCTCGGCCGACTGGGCGTCAGCGTCCTCGGGGAGGCCCACGACCTGGCGGCGCGTCAGCTCTCCGCCCGCGACGGTGACCGGTTCGCCGGCATGGAGCTGACCTCGACGTCCGGTGGCGCGCTGTTCGTCGCCGGGTCCGCGGCGACCCTCGAGTGCGAGCTTGTCAGCGAGGTGCCCGCAGGCGACCATCTGATCGCGCTGTTGCGGATCCACGCCCTGGATTCCGACGCGAACGTCACCCCGCTGGTCTTCCACGGCAGCCGGTTCCGGCAGCTTGCCAGCATCTGACAACCAGCCCGTCGCCCGGACCGACCGCTCCGCGGAGGACAGCATCGTGGATCTCGCCACCGGCCTGCCGATCTGCGTCACCTGCGGGGTGCAGTACGCGGCGCCGCGACCGGACTGCCCGGTCTGCGAGGACGAGCGGCAGTACGTCGGCTGGGACGGGCAGCGCTGGACCACCCTCGGCGAGCTCCGCTCGGACGGCTTCCGCGGCCGACTGGAACCCGAGGGCCCGGGCGTGTACGGCATCGGCTCGGCGCCGAAGATCTCCATCGGCCAGCGGGCCCTGCTCGTCACCACGGCGAGCGGCAACATCCTCTGGGACTGCGTGCCCTTCCTCGACGACCACCTGATCGCCCAGGTCACCGAGCTCGGCGGGATCACCGCCATCGCCGTGAGCCACCCGCACTTCTACGGCTCGATGGTCGACTGGAGCCGCGCCTTCGGCGACGTCCCGATCTACGTCCACGCCGCCGACGAGCAGTGGCTCGGCCGCCGCTGCGCCGCCGTCAACCTGTGGACGGGTGACACCCTCACCATCGGCGACGGGCTGACCCTGGTGAACGGCGGTGTGCACTTCGCCGGCGGCACCGTCCTGCATCACGCCGCTGGCGAGGACGGGCGAGGCGCCCTGTTCTCCGGGGACATCCTCCAGGTCGTCCTCGACCGTAGGTACGTGAGCTTCATGTACTCGTACCCGAACTACATCCCGGAACGCCCGGAGACCGTGCGCCGGGCCGTGCGGCTGCTGGAACCCTTCGCCTTCGACGCGATCTACGGCGCGTTCTGGCAGACCATCGTCCGCTCGGACGGCCATGGCGCAATGCACCGCTCCGCCGAGCGCTACCTGCACTTTGTCACCGACCCAGCGCCGGCGGCAGCGGAACAGACGCCGCGGGCCTAATACCGCGACGGAGCCGGCCGGTCGGCACCGGCGCTCCGGTGTTCCGGTGTTCCGCGGAACACCATGATCAACCGTGGCCTGCGGCCGATCGGCCACAGCGGGCCACAGCGGGCCACAGCGGGCGACGGCGCGTCAGTTCGTCATCGCGTCAGCTTCGCCTGGGGCGCGGGCATCCTCGCGGTCGGTGCGATCATCTGCGGGCTCCTGGTGCGCCCCGGCGCCCCGGACACCAGCCAGGCCACCGCGCGGACGGCAGTGCACATGTGAGACCGCAGCTGTGAGATCGACGGGCAGTCCCCGGCCGTGGACCGGGGACTGCCCTGTTGCGGCTGCTTCTGAGGAGCCGATCGGGGCGGATTGGTTGCTTCCAGCACTTCCGCGACAGACGATTGGGCGGCCGGCGCCCCCGCGCCCGCGCGGGGGGAGAGCGGATGCCGACCGAGCCCGGAGAGGGCCGAGCCGGCGGCGACGTGGCCGCGCGACGTCAGGTCCTGCTCACCTGCCTGGCCGCGATGTTCGCGACCACCTTCACCGCGACGCTGCTCACAGTCTCGTTGCGGACAGTGGCCGACGACCTGGGCTCCAGCACCGGGGTGATCTCCTGGGCGGTCACCGGTTCCCTGTTCGCCCTCGCGGTGGCCATGCCCATCCTCGGCCGGATCGGCGACATCCGGGGCCACCGCCGGACGTTCCTGATCGGCACGGCCCTCGCCGTCGTCTTCTCGCTGGCGACCGGGCTCGCGTGGGACGCCGCGTCGCTGATCGGGTTCCGCGTCGTCGCCCAGCTCGCGGGATCGGCGACGATCCCGGCGTCGTTCGCGATGCTGTTCGCGGTCTTCCCGCCGCAGGAGCGGGTGCGTCCGTCGGCGTGGGCGTCGGGGGTGCTGTCCGGGGCGGCGGTCACCGGTCTCGCCGTCGGCGGGCTGATCATCGACGCCGTCGGGTGGCGGGCGGTGTTCTTCATCCAGGCCGGCATCGCGGTCGTCCCGCTGGTCGCGGCGCTCCGCGTGCTGCCGCCGGACCGGGACGGGCTGCGCCGTCCACTGGACCGCACCGGCGCGGTGGTGCTCGCGGCCGCCGTCTTCGCGCTCACCTTCGGGGTGAACCGCGCGGCGGCGTGGGGGCCACGGCCGATCGTGATCGCGCTGCTCGTCGCGGTGGTCCCACTGTTCTGGCTGCTCACCGTGGTCGAGCGGCGCAGCACCGACCCGGTCGTCCCGATGGAGCTGCTGACGAAACGGGACGTCCGCACCGCCGGGCTGGCGTCGTTCATGATCTCCGCCGCGCACCTCGGGAACTTCCTGGTGACCCCGCTGCTGCTGGAAGGGCTCTTCGGCCTGTCGGTGGCCCTGACCTCGGCGGTGACGATGTGCCGCACGCTGTCGATCGCGCTGGCCGCGCCGTCGGCGAGCTGGGTGGGGACGAGGATCGGGCCGCGCGCGCTCGCCTCGGGCGCGGGCGCGGCCTACGTGGTCGCGCTGGCCGTGATGGCGTTCGGCACCCGGTCGGACATGCTGTGGCTGGTCATCGTCGGCCTGATCGGCAGCGGCCTGGCCTTCGGGCACGCGCAGCCGCCACTGATCGTGATCGCGAGCGGCTCCGTCCCGGAGGACAGCTTCGGGCTGGTCGCCTCCCTGCAGCAGACGGCGGGCCAGATCGGCGGCGTCGTCGGCACGAGCCTGCTCTCCGCGGTCGTCGCCGACACGCTCCATCCGGGGCCGTTCGCCGCCGCGTATCTGATCGCCGCGGGATTCGCCCTGCTGGGCGGGGTGACGATCATGCTGAGCTCACGGCACGCCGCCACGGCCACGGACTCGGCTGCGGCTGCGGCCGAAGCGGCCGACGTCCCGGCGGGCCGCCGCAGGCACGGCGTCCGGTCGGTCCTCGGCGTCCGCCGCGACCCCGGGCAGGCGGCTCGGCGCGCCCAGCATGTGAGCGAGCGTGACCCCGGCGATGCTCTCCGCCGCGAGCAGGCCGACCAGCACGATCAGCTGGAAGCGCGCCGCCTGCCCGGGTGAGGCCCCGCCGAACAGCGCCCCGACGAACGCGCCGGGGAGGGTGACCAGCCCGACGGTGCGGGTCTGGTCGAGCGCGGGCACCAGCGCCTCGGAGACGCTGGCGCGGGCGATGTCCAGGCACGCCCGCCGCGATGTCGCGCCGAGAGCGAGCCAGGCCTCGACCTCGTCCCACCGCAGCCGGAGCCCCGCGGCGAGCCGCCGCCCGGTGAGCGTGCAGGACGTCATCGTGCCGCCGACGAGGCTCCCGGTGAGCGCGATCAGGTTCCGGGTGGACGGCTCGAGCGCCCCGACCGCGAAGACCGCCCCCATCGGGAGACCGGCCCCGATCACGCAGGAGACGAGCACCGCCCGGCCGGCGGGCGCGAGCTCGGTGAGCCGGCGGGTCGCAGTCCCCACCGCCGCGGTGAGCATGAGCACGACGACGATCACCGTGGTCGGCGGGGCGGCGAAGACCCCGCGCAGGGCCAGACCGATGACCGTGAGCTGGACGGCGGCACGCAGCGAGGCGGTGAGAACGTCCCTGCGCCGGGCGACCCGGGCCCAGGTGAGGGCCCCCACCGCGAGCGCCAGCAGGAGCAGGAGCCCCGCGCCGAGGCGCAGATCCGCGTGACTACCCACCGGCGGGCGACCGCGGTCCACCGGCGGTCGGGTGCGGTCGGGCCATCCTGGCAGTTTCCCGCGTCCTGGCCCGCGGCGTGCGGCCTGATAACCCTGTGTGCTCGCCACCGCCGGTTCGCGGGGACGTCACCAGGCCGACCGGGCGCCGTTTCCAGGACTTTGCGACACCGCTGACGGTGCCGCCTATCCTTGACAGGTCGATGGTGGTTCCCGTTGTGCCCTGCCGCCCTGCCCGCCACCCGCTGGGGAGATCGCGACCGCATGAGGACTGACACCATCCACGTCAACTCTGCCGCCACCTGGCTTCCCCCGCGCCGGCAGCCGCCCTCCGAGGTGGGCGGAACACTCGAGGACACGGGCTACACCATGCTGGCCGTGTCGGACGGGCCGTCCGCGCCGGAGATGGCGGTGCTCGCCGCCAACGCGGCGCTGGCCCGGGCCGGCTGGCGCGGCGCCGAGCTGGATCTGCTTCTGCACGCCTGGAGCTACTACCAGGGGCACGACTTCTGGTCACCCGCGCACTACATCGCCGACCAGCTCGGCGCCCACGACGCGATGCCCGTCGGGATCCAGCAGATGTGCAACGGCGGTGCCGCCGCACTGCAGTCCGCGGCTGCCCACCTGCTGGGCGATCCCACGATGACCCGCGTCCTGGTCACGACCGCGGACCGCTTCTGCCCCCCGGGATTCGACCGCTGGAACAGCGACCTCGGCGTCGCCTATGGTGACGGCGCGAGCGCGGTGCTGGTAAGCCGGACGAACCCCGCGGAGCTCGCGGAGCCTGCGGCTCCCGTGCCGGCGGGGCTGCGGCTGGTGTCGGTGACCTCGGTGTCGGCGCCGAACCTCGAGGCCATGCACCGCGGCGACGACTCGTTCGGCGCCGCCGCGCGCGCGGCGGCGGAGTCGGTCGACGTCCGCCGCACGAAACGCGCCTACCTGCGCCGCAACGGCAGCTCCGGCTACCGGACGGCCGAGCGGGAGCGTCTCGAGACCCTGCTGGGGCTGGCCATGAAGGAGGCCGGCGCCGACGTGGGCAGCCCGAGGCTGCGGTGCGTGGTGCTGCCGCGGGTGCACCGGAGCCCGTTGCTGTCTGTCTTCGGCCCGATCGTCGAACGGCTGACCGGCGCCGAGGCGGTCGATTTCGGCCGCTCGACCGGGCATCTGGGCGCGGGCGACCTGACCGCCGGCATCGCCGACCTGCTCGACCGCGAGATGCTCGCGCCCGGCGAGACGGCCCTGGTCATGAGCACCGGCGCCGGCTTCACCTGGTCCTGCGCGGCGCTGACCGCACCTGAACCCGCCTGACCCGCGGCACGAGCCGGCAGCCGTGGCGGCTGCCGGCTCCCCGCCCTGGATCAGGGGGCTACCGCTCAGGCCCTACTTCTTGATCCACAGTTCCTCGGGCAGCAGCGAGCCGAGCCCGTACTGCGCGAGACCGCCCACGTTCTTGCCGGAGACGGCGCTGAGCGCGACCCGCTGGAGGAAGATCCCGGGGGTCAGTGCGGTCAACCGCTGCTGGACCGTGTCGTAGGCGGCCTTGCGGTCCGCCTCCGCCGACGCGGTCCGGCCGGTGCCGAGGGCCTCGTTGAGCTGGGGGTCGTCGACCCCGGGCACATTGGTGGCCCTGCCGCCACGGAAGGCCGTGTACAACTTCGGTTCCGGGTCCTGGAAGAACGCGGACGTGATGAACGTGTCGAAGTCGTGCGTCGCGTTCATCTTGCCGTACTCGGCGAGCTGGACGACCTTGACCTGCACCTTGACGTTCTTGAAGCTGCTGAGCTGGGCCTGGACGTTCTCGGCGATCGCCCGGCTCTCGGAGCTGGGGAAGCTGGTGAACGTGAAGGACACCGGCTTGCCCTCGGCGGCGAGCTCGTCGAACAGCCGCTGCGCGGTCGCCCGGTCCGCGCGCCTCAGGGGCGTCTGGGAGTAGAAGGGTGAGGCGTCGTTGAACAGCGTCTCGGCGGGCTGCCCGTCGCCCTCGTAGACCGCGAGGTTCAGCGCCTCCAGGTCGAGCGCCGCGGCCACCGCCTGGCGGGCGCGGATGTCGTCGAACGGCGCCCGGCGCATGTTGAGCGCCATGAAGATGCCGCCGTTGACCGGCCTGCTGATGCTCGGCTGGCCGCTCTCCGCGGCTTTGTGGAGGTTGATCCAGTCCGACTCGATGGCGACGTCCGCGCCTCCGGTGAGCAGGGTGTTGTAACGCTGCCTGGACTCGACGGCCGCGCGGATCGTGAGGGCGTCGAGGTAGGGCCGGGGCGCGTCCCAGTAGCGCGGGTTCTTCACCAGGTCGATGTCGGCCTGCCGGGTCCAGCGCGCGAGCTTGAACGGACCGGCGCCGACGGGGTTCTGCTCGAACGCCTGCGGGCCGCGCTGCAGGGCCGCGGGCGAGGCGATCCAGTTCATCCCCGTGGTGAGGACGACGTCGGCGAAGTTCGGCACCGGGTCGGCCATCGAGACCTTCAGGGTGCGGTCGTCCACCACCTCGGTGGAGGCGATCATCATGGCGTCCCCGCGGTAGCTCGACGCGTTCGCGGGGTCCTTGAGGCGCTCCCAGTTGAACTTCACGGCGGCGGCGTCGAGCGGGCTGCCGTCGGAGAAGACCAGCCCCGGCCGCAGCCGGAGCTCGAAGGTGGAGCCGTTGTCGCTGCTCGTGAACGACTCGGCCATCTTGTAGACGACCTGGCCCTTGTCGTCGTCGATCATCAGCGTCCCGTACAGGGCGTTGCCCAGGACAGCCGTCGCCGCGTAGGCGTTGCCGAGCTTGGCCGGGTCCATGGAGCTGGTGTCGGCCAGCATGAGGATCCGTCCCTTGCCGCCCGCCACCGGTTCCCCGGTGGCACCCGTGGCGGCGGCGCCCGTGGCGCCGTCGCCATCGCTGCCACCACCGCACGCCCCCAGGAACATCGCCACAGCGCACACGGCGGCGGTGGCGAGTAATCGCCTCGTACGGATCATCGTCGTCCTCTCTCCAGTGCCAGATGTCCGGCCCGCGGAAGCGGGGGTCGCTGCCGGAGCGGTGTGAGGGCAGCCACCGCCGAATCGATTGGCCGCGCACGTCACAAGGGCCGTTGGGGAGTGAACTGTGTCACGCGGTTTTAGCGAAGTCAACGTCTACTCAAGCGTGCGGCTACGTACTTTCATTAGCGAGAACTACGTTCTACATGACGAGTCCACCACGGTGTCTGACGAGCCGCCGTGACGACCGCCCACCGGGCCGCTCCGGAGCCCGGGTCGCTCCGGAGCCCGGGCAGCGGCGTCCCAAACGGCCGGGCGCGTTGGTGGCAGCGTCCGCGCACTGTCGATCGGCGTCCGGGCCCTTGGCACATAGCGTTTCCCTGCCGAAGGCGTCCACGCGCCGACGCGTCGCGAGCGGGCCGCGAGGTGCGGGCACCCGACGAGCGGGACGGCGCCGCGGGCCCACCAGCCCGGGAGCGCCCACCCGACGAGGGGGTACCGATGTCATCCGCGCCGCGATCCCAGGAGGGGGCGTCCGGCGACCCGCCGGTGACGCGGCCGAGGCACACGACTCGAACCACGACGGGTGACACAGATGGCTGCAGACGACAACGCCCCCACGGGCACCGACACGTATGCCGGCTGCGCGCGCCCGCAGCCTGTCGGGGTGTTCCCGCTGCCCGCGGGATTCCTGCTGGTCCCCGGCAGCGAGACGACGTCCGGCCTGCGCCGCACGCTGGCGGATGGACGGCTGCCCTCGGCGTGGCCGCCGGAGCTGGCCGCGCTCGAGCTCGCCTACCGCGGCAACGTGATCGCGGCGGTCGAGCTGCTACGCGGCGACGACCCGGTCACCCGCTACAACCGGTTCGTGCTCCGCCCCGCGGGCCGGCCGCCGGAGGACCCGGCCGCGCTGCGCGAGGCGCTCGGCGCCGAGCTGGGCATCCTGGTGGACGTCGTCCGCTTCGCCCTCGGTGAGCTGGACGAGCCGCCGCCGCTGACCAGCGAGACCGGCGAGATCGCGGCCCTGGCGTGGTCCGCGCACGCCGCGCACGCGATGGCCGCCGGCCGGCTCGACGACGCCGCGCGGATGCTGGGCGAGGGCATCGCCGCCGCCGCCGATCCCTCCCCCGGGCTGGCCGCCCAGCTCATGGCGACGGCCGCGGGCCTGCGCCGCGACGCCGAGGGACCGAGCCCCGCGGTCGCCACCGACCTGACCGCCGCGCTGGCGGCACTGGAGCACACCGACCTGGCCACCGGGCGGGCCGAGCTGCATCTGACGCTCGGCTCGGTCCACCACGAGCTGGCCGGAGACGACCTGGCCGGCCTGCGCACCGCCGCCGAGCACTACCTGGCCGCGCTGCGCCTGATCACCGTCGACACCGCCCCGGAGCTGTTCGCGTCCGCGCAGGTCAACCTGGCCGCCGCCTACCTGGCCATGCCGATGAACTCCGCGTCCGACCAGCTGCGGATCGGGGTCGCCATGCAGGGCCTGCGCACCGCGTTGACCGTGTACACCCGCCAGTCCTATCCCGAGCAGTGGGCGAGCACCCAGCTGAGCCTGGCGAACGCGCTCGTCTACGCGCCGTCCGCGCACCGGCGGGACAATCTGGTCGAGGCGGTCGGCCGCTACCAGGAGGTCATCACGACCCGGGAAGGCCTGGCCGACCCGCTCAGCTACGCCCGCGCGCTGGCCAACCAGGGCAACGCGCTGGCACACCTGGGAGCCTTCCCGCAGGCGACGGCGGTGCTGCACGAGGCCCGTTCGATCTTCGAGCAGAACGGCGAGACCGCCGCCGCCGCCGCGGTACGGGAGGTGCTCGACGAGATCACCCGCCACGTCGCGATGAGCCGGGCCACGTGACAGGCCCGCCCGGGACGTCGCCACGGAACCCGGCGGCGGCCCCCGGGCCGGCACCGACGGCGTCAGCGTCAGTGCCGGCGGCATCGCCGGCCGCGGATGACCGGTCGGCCGGCCGGATCCGGCGGCGGGTGACGGTCGAGGGGGTCGTCCAGGGGGTCGGCTTCCGGCCGCATGTCCACCGGCTCGCCACCGCGCTGGGGCTGGCCGGTCTCGTCGGCAACGAAGCCGGCTGCGTCGTCGCCGAGGTGGAGGGCGACGGGCCGGCGGTCGCCGAGTTCCTGCGCCGGCTGGTCGCGCCGGCCCCGCCGCTGGCCCGTGTCGACCGCGTCGCCGTCACCCACCTGAACCGCCGTGGAGACGACGGATTCCGGATCGTGGCCAGCACCTCGGCGGCCGGTGCCCGGACCATGGTGGCGCCCGACGTCGCCGTGTGCGCCGACTGCCTGCGGGAACTGTTCGACCCGGCGGACCGGCGGTACCGCCACCCCTTCGTCACCTGCACGAACTGCGGGCCACGCTTCACCATCATCGAGGCGCTGCCCTACGACCGCGCCACCACGACGATGGCCCGGTTCCCGATGTGCGCACGGTGCGCCGCCGAGTACACCGACCCCCGCGACCGGCGGTTCCACGCCGAGCCCGTCTGTTGCCCGGCCTGCGGGCCGCGGCTGTGGTTCCGCGTGGCGGTCGCGGCCCAGACCGGCCGGGAGGGACCCGAGACGCACGGCACGGACGCCGCGCTGGCCGCGGCCCAGCGCGCCCTCGCCGCGGGACGGATCGTGGCGGTCAAGGGGATCGGCGGCTTCCACCTGGCCTGCGGCGCGGACGACGACCGCGCCGTCGAGCTCCTGCGCGCGCGCAAGGGACGGCCCGACAGGCCCTTCGCGGTGATGGTGCGCGACCTGGCGACGGCGGCCGAGATGGCCGATCTCTCGACCGCCGAGGCCGAACTGCTCACCTCCACGGCCGCTCCGATAGTGCTCGCCAGGCGCCGGCCCGGTGCCCCCCTGTCGGACCGGGTCGCGCCCGGGAGCCCCCTGGTGGGCCTGCTGCTGCCGTACACGCCGGCGCACCACCTGCTGTTCGCGCCGGTGCCCGGCGGCGGCCCGCCCCCGCCCCGGGCGCTGGTGATGACCAGCGGCAACCGCTCGGGCGACCCGATCTGCTTCGCCGACGCCGACGCCGACACCGACACCGGGCGGCTGGCCGGGCTGGCCGACGCGTACCTGCTGCACGACCGGCCGATCCTGCAGCCGTGCGACGACTCGGTCGTGCGGTGGGACGGCGAGCAGGTGCTGCCGCTGCGCCGCTCCCGCGGCTACGTGCCGCTGCCGGTGGACCTCGGCCGTCCGGTGGAGTCCGTGCTCGCCGTGGGCGGCGACGGCAAGTCCGCGTTCTGCCTGACCGCCGGTCGCCGGGCGATCGTCTCGCAGCACCTGGGCGACATGGGCGGACTCGACGCGCTGCTGGCGCTGGAGCGTGCGAGCGCCCGGCTGACCGACCTGTACGCCGCCGAGCCGGCGACCGTCGCCGCGGACCTGCACCCCGGCTACGTCACCCGGGCCTGGGCGGGCCGGCGGGCGGCCGGCCAGGGCGGCCGGACCCACCTGGTGCAGCACCACCACGCCCACGTGGCCGCGCTGCTCGCCGAACACGGCCGCCTCGGCGACACCATCCTCGGGATGGCCTTCGACGGCACGGGCTACGGGCTCGACGGCACGATCTGGGGCGGCGAGGCACTGCTGGTCGGCCCGGACGTCACCCACGCCGACCGGGTCGCGCACCTGCGTCCCGTCGCGCTGCCCGGCGGCGACGCGGCGGCGCGCGGCCCCTACCGCTGCGCGCTGGCCCACCTGGCCGCCGCCGGCGTCGAATGGACGGCCGACCTGGCCCCGGTGCGGGCCTGCTCCCCCACCGAACTGCGGGCGCTGCGGGCGATGGTGGACCGCGGCGTGTCCTGCGTGCCCAGCAGCAGCATGGGCCGCCTGTTCGACGCGGTCGCCTCCCTGCTCGGCGTGCGCCAGCGGAGCACCTTCGAGGCCCAGGCCGCCCTCGAGCTGGAGGCGCTCGCCGCCGCCAGCCGCCGGCCCGGTCCCGCGGTCGCCTTCGGGTTCGACGGCCGCGTGCTCGATCCGGCGCCGGTGATCGCGGAGATCGTCGACGGGTTGCACGCGGGCCTCGCCCCGGACGCGCTCGCCGCGGCGTTCCACCTGGCGGTCGCCGAGGCGGTGACCCGGGTCGCGCAGACGGCCCGGCGCCGCCGCGGTGTCGGCCTGGTTGGGCTGACCGGGGGGGTGTTCGCCAATGTCGTCCTCGTGCGGGCCTGCCGGGCCCAGCTTGCCGCCGCGGGATTCGAGGTGCTCGTCCACCGTGTGGTCCCGCCGGGTGACGGCGGGCTGGCCCTCGGCCAGGCCGCGATCGCCACGGCCGCCGCCCGGGCCCTTGTCGACCCTTGTTAGGCGAACGCCACTTCTGTACGGTTGTTCAGCACAAGTCCGCCCGCGGATGCCGCGATGCCGCGGATGCGGCTTGCGGGCGAGAACGCGGGCCGCGCGCTCCTGTGGATGGCCCGGCGGCGGCGACAGAGGGGTACTCCGACATCGGCCACTGGCTGCGGGCACTGTTCGCGGGCCGGGAACCATGACGGCGACGACTCCCGCGCCGGGCCCGGCCACGGAGACCCGGCGGCCACGACCACGGCCGTGTGAGGCCGCAAGTGAGGCGACCGACGAGGCCCCGGGACGGATCCGCCAGGCGGCGACGTCTGCACCCAGCTCGTGAGAATTTGATACTTAACTGTGAGAGCGGGATTTCTGCTGGTTGTGGCACCAAACCGCGATCAGTCACGTCACCGCGGACAAGGAGGACACAGGGTGCTGACACTCAAGGCCGCCGGCTTGCTCGATGTCGATACCGGGGAGATCACCCGACCCGGGATCCTGAAGATCGAGAACGATCGGATCGTCGGTCTCGGCGGCCAGCCCGAGGGCGAGGTCATGGACCTCGGTGACCTGATCCTGCTGCCCGGCCTGATGGACATGGAGCTCAACCTCCTGATGGGCGGCCCCGGCGAGCACCCGCTCACCGGGCAGATGCGCGACGACCCGCCGCTGCGGATGATGCGCGCCACCCAGAACGCCCGCCGGACCCTGCGGGCCGGGTTCACCACGGTGCGCAACCTCGGCCTGTTCTGCAAGACCGGCGGCTACCTGCTCGACGTGGCGCTGATGAAGGCGATCGACGCCGGCTGGGTCGACGGCCCGCGGATCGTCCCCGCCGGCCACGCCATCACCCCGACCGGCGGCCACCTCGACCCGACGATGTTCGGCGCGTTCGCCCCGCACGTCCTGAAACTCACCGTCGAGGAGGGCCTGGCCAACGGCGTCGACGAGATCCGCCGGGCCGTCCGGCACAACATCAAGCACGGCGCCCAGGTCATCAAGATGTGCGGCTCGGGCGGGGCCATGTCCCACAGTGGGCCCTCGGGCGCGCGGCACTACTCCGACCAGGAGGTGCTGGCCCTCACCGACGAGGCACACCGACGCGGCCTACGCGTGGCCGCGCACACCCACGGCTCGGAAGCCGTCCGGCAGATGGTCGAGTGCGGCGTCGACTGCATCGAACACGCGTTCATGATCGACGACGACACCATCAACCTGCTGATCAAGCGCGGCACCTGGGTGGTCGCCACCCAGGCCCTGATCGACAACATGCCGGTGCTGAACGACGCCGAGCCGGAGATCCAGGCGAAGGCCGCCCTCATCTTCCCCCGCGCGAAGGCCTCGATCCGCAACGCCATCGAGGCCGGCGTGAAGATCGCGGTGGGCAGCGACGCGCCGGCGATCCCGCACGGCAAGAACGCCCTCGAACTGGTCGCCCTGGTCGACCGGGGCATGACCCCGCTGCAGGCGATCCAGGCCGCGACCATCGTGGGCGCGGACCTCATCAACGTCACCGACCGGGGCCGGCTCGCCGAGGGCCTGCTCGCCGACGTCATCGGCGTGCGCGGCAACCCCCTCGAGGACATCCGCGTCCTGCAGCGGGTCCCGTTCGTCATGAAGGGCGGTAAGCAGTTTGTCTACTGAGCCTGCCACCGGACCCGCAGTGACCGGGCCGAGCCGGACCGAGGACCTGGTCGAGATCCAGCAGCTACTCGCCCGCTACGCGGTGACGATCACGCAGGGCGACGTCGAGGGACTACTCAAGGTCTTCACCCCGGACGGCACCTACACCGCCTTCGGGGACACCTTCGCCCTCAAGGACTTCCCGACGCTGGTCGCCGCCGCGCCCAAGGGCCTGTTCCTCACCGGCACCTCGTTGGTCGAGCTCGCCGACGACGGCCTCAACGCCACCGGAACCCAGCCGCTGTGCTTCATCGAGCACGCCAATCACGACATGCGCATCGGCTACTACAAGGACACCTACCTGCGCACCGCCGAGGGGTGGCGGCTGCGCACCAGAGCGATGACCTTCATCCGCCGCAGCGGTGTGCACGACTCGGGTATCCCGCACGTCATCGAGCGCCTGTCGTCATGACGGTGACCGGCCTGGTCCCAGCCGGTTCATGATCCAGCGGGAGGTCGTCGCCGACGGGCAGGCCGGGCTCACCGCCGCGGTGCGTCGGCTTCCCGCCTGCTCGAGGCCGACGCCCGCGGATCCGCACGGTGCGGGGACGGCCTCAGTCCTTCGCCGGCTCCTCGATGTTCTTCCCCACCAGCTTGAAGGTCGCCCCCGTCGGGTCGGTCGCGATCGCGAGACGGCCATACGGGGTGTCCATTGCCGGCTGGACGACCGCGCCCCCCAGCTTGACGGTGAGGGCGAGCGTCGCGTCGGTGTCCTCGACGGCGAAGTAGACGCCCCAGTGCGCCGGAACGCCCTCGGGGAGGAAGCCTGACGCGTCCATGATCCCGGCGTGCTGCTCGCCGGCGTCATCGACGAGCACGGTGTAGCGAAGCTCGTCCGTGTCGCTGACGACGTTCGTCTTCCAGCCGAACACCTCCTGGTAGAAGGTGACCGCGGCGGCGTAGTCCCGCGTGAGCAGCTCGAACCAGCCCGGCGCGCCCGGCTCGGCCAGCACTCCGAACCCGCGGTGCAGGCCCTGCTGCCACATGCCGACCACGGCGCCGCCCGGGTCGGTGAGGACGGCCATGACGCCCAGGTCGGCGACCGGCATCGGCGAGATCATCATCGTTCCGCCGTGCGCGGGTACGGCCGCGGCGGTCTTCTCCGCGTCGGGGGTCAGCAGGTAGACCGACCAGACGTCGGGCAGCTCCGGCTGCTGCTTCGTCATCCCCCCGGCGACCACCTTGCCGTCCTTGGAGAAGTTGAAGTAGCCGCCGAACGCCTCGTTCGGCTCCTCGGAGGTCCAGCCGAACAGCTCCGCGTAGAACTCGCGGGCCTTCGCCGCATCCGAGGTCATGAGGTCGACCCAGCAGGGCGCGCCGGGCAGGGTGGTGTCGTGAGCGGGCATCGTGGGCTCCTTCGCCGCCGGGCACGTGGTGGGCGGCGCGGGGTTCGCGGCCGCTGCTCGCGTGCAGTCGACAGAGTGGACCTACCCACCGACAGAAACTCATCGCCGCCGCGCGGCCTGTCTCGAACTTCCTCCGCGGCGGGTGGACGGGCGGTGCCGCGGGCCGACGTGAGGTCCCCCGCGGCACCCGTCAGGTCAGGCGGAGCAGGCCCAGACGATCGAGCCCGCGAGCGTGCGCCCGCCGGACGTGCTCGCGCTGAACGACACGGAGCCGCCGGCCGAGGTGATCTCGACGGTGGCGGGAACCGCGTCGATCGCGTAGCGGCCGGAGTCGGGCGCGACGACCGAGACCGTGATGACGGCCGGGTAACTGCCCGGCCCGTCGTAGCCGGCGACCCGCACCCCCTGCGACACCGTCCTGCCCTCGATGGTGGCCGTCGAGGACTCGACGTAGCGCCGCGCGGTGGACTGGCAGCTCACGGCCGTCGACACATGCCCTGCGACGTCGACCGGCGAGGTGATGTCGACGGTCAGCGAACCGGGACCGCCGGCACCCGCGCCGCCCGCCGGCGCCGCCGGCTCTGGCGACTGCGACGCGGTTGTCGCGTCAGCCGTCTCGGCGCCGGTACCAGCGCTGGCAGCGGGGGTGGGCGCGGAGCCCGCAGTCGAGACGGAACCGGCCCGGCAGGCGGTTAGCCCGAGCCCGATCACGACCGCCAGCGCGAGGAGCAGCAGGGATCTGGCAGGCAGCGGTCGCGGCCCCCCGCTGGTTCGTCCCTCGTGACCCGCTCGCGCGCCGCGGCGGCCGCCGCCAGCCCGCCGATCCGTGCGGTTCCCCCGGTCTGCCATGTTCGTCCGGTCCATCCTGTCGCTCCAGTGATGATGTCGCCGTCCGCCGAACCGGCCGACGTGCCGGCCCGGCAGGACCGACGACATCAGCCGGCCGTGTGAGCCGGATGTGAGCGAAGCCGAGACAGACACAGGAGCCGATCATGAATGTCACCGGGGATGGCGGCCAGGCAGCGCGGTGGAACGGACCGGCCGGGCAGGCCTGGGCCGAGGCGCAGACCCTGACGGACCGGATGTTCAAGCCGTTCGAGGACCTGCTCGTCGACGCGGTCTCGGCCACCGGTGCCGGGTATGTGCTCGACGTCGGCTGCGGCACGGGCGCCACGACGGTCGCCCTCGCCCGGCGGCTCGGGGCGCAGGGGCGCTGCGTCGGCGTGGACATCTCCGACCCGATGCTCGCCGCCGCCAGGGCGCGGGCCGAGCGGGACGAGGAGGGGGCGCGGGCGGTCTTCATCCGCGCCGACGCGCAGGATCACGCGTTCGAGCCCGCCGCCTTCGACGCGATCGTCTCCCGTTTCGGGGTCATGTTCTTCGGTGACTCCGTCGCCGCCTTCGCGAACCTGCGACGGGCCGCGAAGGACAGCGGCGAACTCCGCTTCCTCGCCTGGCGCGCGACCGCGGAAAACCCGTTCATGACGACGGCCGAACGCGCTGCGGCCCCGCTTCTGCCATGCCTTCCCGCCCGCCAGCCGGACGAGCCTGGGCAGTTCGCCTTCGCCGACCCGGACCGGGTCGAGCGCATTCTGACGGAGAGCGGATGGGCCGGGATCGACATCCGGCCGGTCGATGCGTCCTGTGTGTTTCCCGAACACGAGCTGGTCCCCTACTTCACCCGGTTCGGCCCGGTCGGTCAGGCCCTGCGGGACGTGGACGAGCGGACTCGCGGGCAGGTCGTCGAAACGGCCCGCGCCGCGTTCGATCCCTATGTGCACGGCGCCGAGGTCCGTTTCACCGCGGCCTGCTGGGTGGTCGGCGCCCAGGCCAGGTGAGCCGGACCTTGGTGTGGCTGCCCTGGCGAAGTTGCTATGACGCGACCGAGCGAACGAGCTGCACGATCGCTGTTCCACCTTCCGTCCGGGATATCCGTCCGCTGGGAACGAAGCCGACCCGACGGTAGAGGCGCAGCGCGCGGTCGTTGTCAGCTCCGGTCCACAGCTGCAGCCGTACGTACCCGTGGCTGCCAACCTGGTCCGCGAGGTACCCGATCAGCTGCTCTCCCACTCGTCGCCCCCAGCGGTCGGGGTGGACGAAGACCATCGAGATGTGACACAGCCCGTCCAGCCTCGCTCCCTGCCCGTTCTGACCGCGGCCCGGTTCGGCCAGCAGCATGCCGAGAACCCTCGTTCCTGCGCAGGCGATAAACAGGAGAGCATCGGGGGCGGCGAGCTTCGTCTGCACCCTGGCGATCCGCTGAGCGTCGGGAGGTCGTCCACGGGCACTGTTGGCCTCACGCCAGACGTCCAGGGCGGCGGGAAGATCATCGCCATGCGCGAGACGAACCGTCACCGGGTCTGGTTCCAGCACAGGTTCCACGGGCTCAGGATCGCCGCTCCGCCGGACGGTGCGGACCAGATTCAGTGAGACAGCCAGATCTGCGGATCGGGCCAAGTTCGTCGAGGCGGGACAATCAGGCACCGCACGGGGAGCAAGACGTCGGTGTCGGCTGGACTTTAGAACGTGGCCAAGCGCGCCCCGCGCACCGTGAACAACGCCCTCGCCCTCACCCCGTTCTACGCCGGCACCCGCATCGCCGAAACCGTCGGCCTCGGCATCGACGACGTCGCCCTGTCCGCCCGCAGAGGCAGTCTGCGTGTCCACGGCAAAGGCGACCAGACCCGCCAGGTCCCCATCCACCCGCCGCTGCGCGCCGCGTTCACCGGTTGGCTCAGCGAACGCGCGGACTGGCCCGGCGCCGAGGGGCCCGCACTGTTCCTCAACCAGCAGGGCAGCCGGCTGTCCACCGCCGGCGCCCACACCACCACCATCGCCGCCGCAGCCGGCCTCGTCACCGTCGCCGAACTCCTCGGCCACACCCGCCGAAGATCGCTATAGCGGCTTCCGGTCGTATTTCGGTCGCCCCGAGGCCACGATCGACTGGCACCGCGACAACGAGACATGATGGCGTTCCCCTGCTCGACCGCTCCCTCGTCTTGGAGACCGCCCGGCAGAGCCCCTCCCGCAGGGGACGCCGGTCGGCACGGGCGCCGCAGTGTTCTGGGGGGCTCTGCGGGGTCCGCGGGGTTCTACGAGGTCCGCGGAGGTCCGTGCGGTGCCGTGCGGTTCCGCGGAACACCATGATC
>NZ_CASGGV010000317.1:0-40987 GCF_949319125.1 Frankia sp. Hr75.2
GTGCGGGCCATCCGGACGGCCCCCGGGACGGCGCGGGAACCGACCCCGACGAGGAGCGCACGGCCGCCGCCCCGGTGGTGATCCCGCTCCTGCGCCGGGACCGCTCCGGCACCACGACCTTCGCGACCGCGCTGGCCACCCTGCACGCCCACGGCCACCCGGTCGACTGGAACCTTCACCCGGCGCCCGCCGAAACGACCGCCGCCGACGCGGACGCCGCCTCCGGTGCCGACACGGGCGAGGCGACGCCCACGGCTGACGCCGCGTTCCCCGCGCCGCCGGTGGCCCTGCCCACCTACCCCTTCCAACGCCAGCGGTACTGGGTGAGCACACCGACGACCGCCGCGGACGCCGGCGCGGCCGCGGATGGCCCGGCGGGTGACAGCGGAACCTTCTGGGCGGCCGTCGAACGCGGCGACCTGACCGGCCTCACCGACGAACTGGGTCTCGACGCGCCCGAACGGGCCGCGGCGCTGGAGGCCGTCCTGCCGGACCTCGCCACCTGGTGGACGAACCACAAGACCACCGCGACCGCCGACTCCTGGCGGTACCGGTCGGTGTGGCGCCCGCTCGCGAGCGACCAGGGTGCCCGGCCGGCGAACCGTTCCCTCGCCGCGGCGGACACGGCGAGCGGCCGGTGGCTGGTGGCCGTACCCGCCGGCGCGGACCTCGACCGGCATCGCCCCGCCTGGCTCGACGCGGTACTCGCGGAGCTGCGCGCCCGCGGTGCCGACACCACGCTGGTCGAGGTCGACCGGAGCGCGGCGGAACGCGGTCGTCTCACCGACCTGCTGCGAACAGCGGTGTCCGGCGGGCCGTCCCCGCTCAGCGGGGTGCTCTCGCTGCTCGCCCTGACCCGCGGCGCGACACATCCCGACCACGGCTCACTGCCGTGGGGTCTGGGCGCCACGACCGCGCTCGTCCAGGCCCTGGGCGAGGCCGAGGTGGACGCGCCGTTGTGGTGCGTCACCCGCGGCGCGGTGTCGACCGGGTCGGGCGATCCGGTGGCCGACCCGGACGGCGCGCTGGTCTGGGGTCTCGGCACAATCGTCGCCGCCGAGCACCCGGGCCGCTGGGGCGGCCTGGTCGACGTGCCCGAGACGGCCGGTGACGCCGTCGCGGCGCGGCTCGTCGCAGCGCTGCACGGCGGCGGGGAGTCGCCGGGCGAGTCGGAGCTCGCCGTGCGCGGATCCGGGCTGCTCGCCCGGCGGCTGGTGCGGGCCCCGCGGATCCCCGCCCAGCCGAGGACCGAATCCGCGGCCGCGACGCGGGGTTGGCAGCCTGGCACCGAGACGGGCACGGTGCTCGTCACCGGCGGGACGGGTGCCCTGGCCGGCCATGTCGCCGGCTGGCTGGCCCGCCGCGGCGTGCGCCACCTGCTGCTGGTCAGCCGGCGCGGTGCGGACGCGCCGGGGGCCGCGGCGCTGGCCACGCGGCTCGGCGAGCTGGGGGCACGGGTGAGTTTCGCGGCGTGCGACGTCGCCGACCGGGCCGCCCTGGCCGAGGTCCTCGCCACCATCCCCGACGACCTCCCCCTGAGCGCGGTGGTGCACACGGCGGCGGTGCTCGACGACGCCCTGCTGGCGAACCTGACGCCCGCCCAGCAGGACCGGGTGCTGCGCGTCAAGGTCGACGGGGCGCGACACCTGCACGAGCTCACCGCCGGCGTGGCGCTCGAGGCCTTCGTGCTGTTCTCCTCGGTGGCGGGCCTCGTCGGCATAGCCGGGCAGGGTAACTACGCCCCCGGCAACGCCTACCTGGACGCGCTGGCCGCGCACCGGCACGCCGCGGGACTGCCCGCCACCTCGATCGCCTGGGGCCACTGGGCCGGCGACGGGATCGCCGAGCCGAGGCTGGCCAGCCAGGGGCGGCGGCACGGTTTCGCGCCGATGGATCCCCAGGTCTGCGTCGCCGCGTTGGAGCGGATCCTCGAACAGGAGGAGACACAGCTCGTCGTGGTCGACGCCGACTGGCCCACCATCCGCCGCGCCCGGCCGTACCGGCTGCTCGACGAACTCGTCCAGGTCCGGGAGGCCGGTGCCGGCTCGGGCGGTACGCCCGGCGCCGGCGGTGCGCCGGGTACCGCCGGGGAGGCGCCCGGTGCGGCGCTGGTCCGGAGCCTGTCCGAGGCGAACGCGGCGGAACGCCGGCGCATCCTGCTCCGCCTGGTCCGCACCGAGGTCGCGGCCGTGCAGGGACATGCGACACCCGACGCGGTGGACACCGCGCGCGGCTTCCGCGAGCAGGGGTTCGACTCGCTCACCGCGGTGGAGCTGCGCAACCGGCTGAACGCGGCGAGTGGGCTGCGGCTGCCAGCCAGCCTGATCTTCGACTATCCGACCCCACGGGTCCTGGCCGACCACCTGGGCGAGCACCTCGTGGCACAGGCGGACGCCGCGGGCGCGGCGAGCACCACGGACACCACGGACACCACGGACACGGCGAACACCACGGTCCTGGCGGACCTCGACCGACTGGAGGCCCGGCTCTCCCGCCTGCCGGCGGGCGGAGACGAGCACCGCCGGGCGGGCGAGCGGATCGCGGCGCTGGCGGCCGCGTGGAGCCGCTCCGAGCCGGGGAACCCGGGCGCGGCGGAGCTCGCCGACGCCTCCGACGACGAACTCATCGACTTCATCGGCAAGGAGCTCGGGATCTCATGAGCGACGACCAGATCCGGCGCCTGCTGAAGCGGGTGACCGCCGAACTGCACGAGACCCGCGGCCGGCTGCGCGACGCCGACGAGGCCGACCGCGAACCGATCGCGATCATCGGGATGGCCTGCCGGTTCCCGGGGGGCGTCGCCTCCCCGGAGGACCTGTGGCGCCTCGTGGCCGACGGTACCGACGCGGTCGGCGACCTCCCCGCCGACCGCGGCTGGGACCTCGACGGTCTGTACCACCCCGACCCGGACCACCACCGCACCTCGTACACCCGTCGAGGTGCCTTCCTGGACGACCCGGGGATGTTCGACGCGGACTTCTTCGGGATCTCGCCGCGGGAGGCGCTGGCCACCGACCCGCAGCACCGGCTGGTGCTGGAGACGGCGTGGGAGGCGTTCGAACGCGCCGGGGTCGACCCCGCCGGGCTGCGCGGCAGCGCCACCGGGGTGTTCGTCGGCACGAACGGCTCCGGATACACCGAGTTCCTCTCCCACGCGCCGCGGGAGGTGGCCGGCTACCTCGGCATCGGCAGCGCCGCCAGCGTGCTCTCCGGCCGGGTGTCCTACTCCTTCGGGTTCGAGGGCCCGGCGGTGACCCTGGACACCGCCTGCTCGTCGTCCCTGGTCGCGCTGCACCTGGCCGCACGGTCGCTGCGCAGTGGCGAGAGCACGCTGGCACTGGCCGGCGGGGTGACGGTGATGACCTCACCGGCGGTGTTCGTCGAGTTCGCCCGCCAGCGCGGGCTGTCGGTGGACGGCCGCTGCAAGGCCTTCGCCGACGCGGCGGACGGCGTCGGCTGGTCCGAGGGCGTGGGCCTGCTCCTGCTCGAGCGCCTGCGCGACGCCCGCCGCCTGGGCCATCCGGTGCTGGCCGTCGTGCGGGGTTCCGCGGTGAACTCCGACGGTGCCTCGAACGGGCTCACCGCCCCGAACGGGCCCTCCCAGCAACGGGTGATCCGGGCGGCGCTCGCCGACGCCCGGATCTCCCCCGACGAGGTCGACGCGGTCGAGGCGCACGGGACGGGGACCCGGCTCGGTGACCCCATCGAGGCCCAGGCGCTGCTCGCCGTCTACGGCCAGGACCGGCCCGCCGAACAACCGCTGTGGCTGGGCTCGCTCAAGTCGAACATCGCCCACACGCAGGCCGCGGCGGGCGTCGCCGGGGTCATCAAGACGGTGCTGGCGATCCGCCACGGCGTGCTGCCGCGGACGCTGCACGTCGACGCGCCCACCTCCCAGGTGGACTGGTCGGCCGGCGCGGTGCGGCTGCTCACCGAGGAACGGACCTGGCCTCGCACGGGACGTCCGCGCCGGGCCGGGGTGAGCTCGTTCGGGGTGAGTGGCACCAACGCCCACGTCCTGCTGGAACAGGCCGAGGCGTCGGACGAGGCGTCGGACGGGCCGTC
Organism: Frankia sp. Hr75.2; assembly: GCF_949319125.1. NCBI lineage: Bacteria > Bacillati > Actinomycetota > Actinomycetes > Frankiales > Frankiaceae > Frankia > Frankia sp. Hr75.2. The sequence continues at coordinate 4,066 of NZ_CASGGV010000317.1, forward strand.
GGACGGGCAGTCGCCCGATCCCCGGGCCGGGACCGGCCCGGCTCGTCCCGTTCCCTGGGTGCTGTCCGCCCGCACGCCCGCCGCGCTGCACGCGCAGGCCGACAACCTCGCCCGGTTCGTCGGTGGCCGCGACGAACCGGCGCCCGCGCTGATCGGGCACGCACTGGCGACCAGCCGCTCGGCGCTGGAGGAACGCGCGGTGCTCGTCGCCACCGGGCGGGCCGAACTGCTGGCCGGCCTGGCCGCCCTGGCCCACGACGAACCCCATCCCGCGCTCGTCCGCCGGCCCCGGGCGCCAGGGGCCGGCCCGACGGCGGCCGGGGGTTCCGACCACCAGGTGGTCTTCGTGTTCCCGGGTCAGGGGTCGCAGTGGGTCGGCATGGCCGGCGACCTGCTGTCCTCGGCGCCGGTGTTCGCCGAGCGGATCGCGGCCTGCGAGCGGGCGCTGGCCCCGCACGTCGACTGGTCGCTGACCGACGTGCTCGCCGGCGCCGAGGGGGCCCCCTCACTGGAACGGGTCGACGTCGTACAGCCGGCGCTGTGGGCGGTGATGGTGTCGCTGGCCGCGCTGTGGCAGGCCCACGGGGTGCATCCGGACGCCGTCGTCGGGCACAGCCAGGGGGAGATCGCCGCCGCCTGCGTCGCCGGAGCACTCTCGCTGGAGGACGGCGCGGCGGTGGTGGCGCTGCGCAGCAGGGCCATCGCGGCGCTGTCCGGGGCCGGCGGCATGCTCTCGGTGGCGGCGACGCCCGCCGAGGTCGAGACCCGCCTGGCCGGCTGGGGAACACGGCTGTCGCTGGCCGCGGTCAACGGCCCGGGGGCGGTCGTGGTCTCGGGCGAGCCCGCCGCGCTGGACGAGCTCGCCGCGGCCTGCCGGGCCGACGAGGTGCGGGTGCGCCGCATCCCGGTGGACTACGCCTCGCACTCGGCGCAGGTGGAGGGCATCCGCGCGCAGGTGCTCGGCGCACTGGCCTCGATCCGGCCGCGGGCCGGTGACGTGCCGCTGGCGTCCACGGTCACCGGCGACTGGCTGGACCCGGCGACGATGGACGCCGAGTACTGGTACACCAACCTGCGCCGGACGGTGCTGTTCGAACCGGCCGTCCAGACGCTGCTCGCGTCCGACCACACCGTGTTCGTCGAGGTCAGCCCGCATCCGGTGCTGACGACGGCGATCACGGAGACGATCGAGGGCCGGGCGCTGTCCGGGGTGGTCACCGGATCGCTGCGCCGCGACGGCGACGGCGTCGAGCAGTTCCTGCGGGGGCTGGCGACGGTGCACGTCTCCGGGGTGACGGTGGACTGGGCCCCGGCGTTCGCCGGCGTCACCGCGCACCGCGTCGACCTTCCCACCTACCCGTTCCAGCGGGAACGCTTCTGGTTGACACCGCCGGCCGTGGGCACCGATCCGCGTGCGCTGGGCCTGACCGGCGCGGCGCATCCGCTGCTCGGCGCGGTCGTGGCCCTGGCCGACGGCGACGGCCTGCTGCTCACCGGGACGCTCTCGGTACGTGACCAGCCGTGGCTCGTCGACCACGCGGTGCGCGGCGTGGTGCTGGTACCCGGCACGGCGTTCGTGGAGCTGGCGATCCGGGCCGGCGACGAGGTCGGCCTGGACGTCCTGGACGAGCTGGTCCTCGAAGCCCCGCTGGCACTGCCCGCCGACGGGGCGGTGACGGTTCAGGTCGTCGTCGGGGGCCCGGAGGGCGAGGACCCCGCCGCGGAGTCCGGCGGCGGGGTCGCGGACGGCGGGGTGACGGACGACCGGGTGACGGACGGCGGGCGACAACGAGCGGTGCAGGTGTTCGCCCGCCCGCTGGACGGCCCCGAGGCGGAGGGCGGCTGGACCCGCCACGCCAGGGGGACACTGCGTCGCTCGGACACCGTGCCGGGCGGGGAGCGCTGGGAGCACGACACCTGGCCTCCGCGGGACGCGCGGCCGGTGGACGTGACGGACCTCTACGACCGGCTCGCCGAGTCCGGTCTGGAGTACGGCCCCGTCTTCGCCGGGCTCCGGGCGGCGTGGCGGCGCGGGCCGGACGGACTCGGCGGGGAGCTGTTCGCCGAGATCGCGCTGCCCGAGGGCGACCACGGCGAGGCGGCGGCGTTCGGGGCGCACCCGGCGCTGCTCGACGCGGCCCTGCACGGCTCGGCGCTGCTGACCGGGCCGGACCCCCAGCCGGACAGGGGTGACCGCGGCGCGGCGCTCCCGTTCGCCTGGACGGGGGTCCGGCTGCACGCCTCCGGTGCGTCCAGCCTGCGGGTGCGGCTCGTCGCCACCGGACGCGACGCGATCTCGGTGCGCGCCCTCGACGGTTCCGGAGCCCCGGTCGCGTCGATCGACTCGGTGGTGGCCCGCCGGATCTCCGCCGACCAGCTGCGCGCCGTGGAGGCGGGCGTGGGTTCGGCCGGAACCTCGGGCACGCCGCGGGACGCCCTGTTCGGGGTGGACTGGATCGAGCTGCCCACCGCGGCGTCCCACGACGAGGTGCGGGCCACGGTGGCGATCCTGGGCGACGACCCGTTCGCGGTCGCGGCCGGGCTGCGCGCGGCCGGACACGCCACCACGGTGGCGCCCGACCTCGCCCGGCTGGGTGGTCCGCCGGACCGGGAGGGGACCGATCCGGCGGAGCTCGGGGACCTCCCCGACCTGGTGCTGCTCTCGGTGCCGTCACCGGCCGCCGCCTCCCCCGGTCCCGGGAGCGACCCGGCGTCGCCGGTGGCCGGTGCCCACGCCCTGGCCGGGCAGGCCCTGGGCTGGGTACAGGAGTGGCTGGGACGGCGCGACCTCGACGGCGCCCGTCTCGTCGTCCTCACCCGCGGGGCGGTGGCCGCCGCGGCGGGCGAGGCCCCGGACCTGGCCGCTTCGGTCGTCTGGGGCCTGTTGCGCACCGCCCAGTCGGAGCATCCCGACCGATTCCTGCTCGTGGACGTCGACGGCGAACCCGCCTCGGGCGCCGCGCTGCCGGGCGTGCTCGCCACGGCCGCCGCCACCGGCGAACCCCAGGTCGCGCTGCGGGGCGGGCACGCCCGGGTACCGCGACTGGTCCGGGTGACAGCCCCTGCCGCACCCCCCGCCCCGGTGCGCGGAGCGGACAGCACGTCCGGACCCGTCAGCACCGCCGGACCCGTCGGCACGGCCGGACCCGTCGGCACGGCCGGACCCGTCGGCACGGCCGGACCCGTCGGCACGGCCGGACCCGTCGGCACGGCCGGACCCGTCGGCACGGCCGGACCCGTCGGCACGGCCGGACCTCTCAGCACGTTCCGACCGGAGGGCACGGTGCTGATCACCGGCGGTCTCGGCCGGCTGGGTGTGCTGGTGGCGCGGCATCTGGTGACCGACCACGGCGTGCGCCACCTGCTCCTGGTCGGACGGCGGGGCAGCGCGACCCCGGGCGCCGAGCAGGTCGCCGGACTGACCGAGCTCGGCGCGCACGTGACGGTGGCGGCGGCCGACGTGACCGACCGGGCGGCGCTCGCGGGCGTCCTGGCCGCGATCCCGGCCGAGCATCCGCTGACCGGGGTGGTGCACGCCGCGGGCGCCCTCGACGACGGGGCGCTCGCCTCGCTCACGCCCGGGCGCCTCGGGCCGGTGCTGCGCCCGAAGGTGGACGCGGCCTGGCACCTGCACGAGCTGACCCGCGGGCTGGACCTGGCCGCGTTCGTGCTGTTCTCCTCGGCCAGCGCCACCTTCGGCAACGCCGGCCAGGCCAACTACGCGGCGGCGAACGCCTTCCTGGACGCACTCGCCGCCCACCGCCAGGCCCGCGGGCTGCCCGCGCAGTCCCTCGCCTGGGGCCTGTGGGCCGACAGCAGTGAGCTCACCGCCCACCTGGGCCAGGCCGATCTCGCCCGCTTCGCCCGCGCCGCGGTCCGCCCCCTCGCCACGACCGAGGGCCTCGCGCTGTTCGACGAGGCCCGCCGGCTGACGCACCCGCTGCTGGTGGCGGTCCCGCTCGACCTGGCCGCGCGGGACGGGCGGATCCCGGTCCTGCTGCGCGGGCTGATCCCGCCAAGGCGGCGCGCCGCCGCGGCGGGAGGCCCGGGCGGGACCGCGGCCACCGGCCGTCCGGCGACCGCGGCGACGGGACTCGCCGCGCGGCTGCGCGCCCTGCCGGTCGATGAGCGGCTGGGCGCGGTCACCCAGCTCGTCGGCACTGAGGCGGCCACCGTGCTCGGCCGCACCGGGCCCGGAGGCGTCGACCCGAACCGGGCTTTCAAGGACCTCGGGTTCGACTCGCTGACCTCGGTCGACCTGCGCAACCGGGTGGCCGAGGCAGCCGGGCTCCGCCTGCCGGCGACGGTGGTGTTCGACTTCCCGAGCCCGGCGGCACTCGCCGCGCACCTGTTGGCCGAGATCATCGGCACGGACGGCGACGAGGCGACCGGACGGACCTCTCCGGCGGCGGGCCACACCGCCCGATCGGGGTATGCCTCCGGCGCCGGGACCACCGACGACCCGATCGTGATCATCGGGATGGCCTGCCGGTTCCCCGGCGGGGTGACGACGCCTGAGCAGCTGTGGGAACTGGTCGCCGACGGCCGCGACGCGGTGGGCGCCTGGCCCGACAACCGCGGCTGGGACGTCGACGGGCTCTACGACCCCGACCCGGACCAGCCGGGCAAGTCCTCGACCCGGCACGGCGGGTTCCTCTACGACGCCGCCGACTTCGACGCCGAGTTCTTCGGGATCTCCCCGCGCGAGGCGCTGGCCACCGACCCGCAGCAGCGCCTGCTGCTGGAAACCGCCTGGGAGGCCCTCGAACGGGCCGGCATCGACCCGACCACCCTGCGCGGCAGCGCCACCGGGGTCTTCACCGGCGTCATGTACAACGACTACGCGATGCGGCTGCGGGAGATCCCCGCGGAGCTCGAGGGCTACATCCACAACGGCAGCGCGGCGAGCGTCGCGTCCGGGCGCATCGCCTACACCCTCGGGCTCGAGGGCCCGACCGTCACGGTGGACACCGCCTGCTCGTCGTCACTGGTCGCCCTGCACCTGGCCGCGCAGGCGCTGCGCTCGGGCGAGGCCGACCTGGCGCTGGCCGGCGGGGTGGCGGTGATGGCGTCGCCGGCCGGCATGGTGGCGATCTCCCGACAGCGCGCGCTGTCCCCCGACGGCCGCTGCCGCGCGTTCGACGAGGCGGCCGACGGCACGGGCTGGTCGGAGGGCGTGGGGCTGCTCGCCCTCGAGCGGCTCTCCGACGCGCGCCGGCTCGGTCACCGGGTCCTCGCCGTCGTGCGCGGCTCGGCGGTCAACTCCGACGGCGCGTCCAACGGGCTGACCGCGCCCAACGGGCAGGCGCAGCAGCGGGTGATCCGCACCGCCCTGGCCGGCGCCGGGCTGGGCCCGGGCGACGTCGACGCGGTGGAGGCGCACGGCACCGGCACGAAGCTCGGCGACCCGATCGAGGCGAGCGCACTGCTGGCCACCTACGGACGGGACCGCCCCGCCGACCGGCCGCTGTGGCTCGGCTCGCTCAAGTCGAACATCGCGCACACCCAGGCCGCGGCCGGCGTCGCCGGGATCATCAAGATGGTCGAGGCGATCCGGCACGGCCGGCTGCCGCGCACCCTGCACGTCGACACCCCCAATCCGCATGTGGACTGGTCCAGCGGCGAGGTCCGGCTGCTGGTCTCCGAACAGCCGTGGCCGGCCCTCGACCGTCCCCGGCGGGCCGGCGTCTCGTCGTTCGGGGTCAGCGGGACGAACGCCCACGTCATCATCGAGCAGGCACCCGCCGAGCCCGACCGGGGCGGGCCGGCTGCGTCCGCGGTCGTGCCGTGGGTGCTCTCGGCGCGGTCACCGGCGGCCCTGCGGGCCCAGGCCGCCCGGTTGCGCGTCGCGCTGACCGACCGGCCCGCCGCCGGTCCGGCATCGCCGTCCGAGCCACGGCCGTCCGAGCAGCGACCCTCCGAGCAACGGCCCTCCGACGTCGCGGCCGCGCTGCTGCGGACCCGCACCCGGTTCGAGCACGTCGCGGCGGTGGTGGGCACCGGGACCGGCGAGCTGCTGGCAGGGCTGGACGCCGTGGCCGCCGGCGAACCGGCCGACCACGCGGTCCTCGGCGTCGCGAACGTGACACCGAGAGTGGTGTTCGTCTTCCCCGGCCACGGGGCCCAGTGGGTGGGGATGGCCGAGCGGCTGCTGGCCGACTCCCCCGTGTTCGCGGCGGCGATCGACGAGTGTGCGCGGACGCTGGCCCCGTTCGTCGACTGGTCCCTGCCCGACGTCCTGCGCGGCGCGACGGCCGGCTCGGCCGACGTTCCCTCCTTCGACCGGCCGGACGTGGCCCAGCCGGCGCTGTGGGCGGTGATGGTCGCCCTGGCCGAGCTGTGGCGCTCGTTCGGCGTACGGCCCGACGCGGTGGTCGGTCACAGCCAGGGCGAGGTCACCGCGGCGACCGTGGCGGGAGCGCTGTCACTGTCGGACGCCGCGCGCATCGTCACCCTGCGCAGCCGGCTGCTGGTGGGCCTGACCGGTCGGGGTGCCATGGCCTCCGTCGCGCTGCCGCTCGCGGAGATCACCCGCCGGCTGGAGACCCGGGCCGGCCGGCTGTCCGTGGCCACCGTCAACGGGCCCGCCGCGGTGGTGGTGACCGGCGACGAGGAGCCGCTCGACGAGCTGCTCGCCGAGCTGGCCGAGGAGGGCGTGCGGGTGCGCCGGCTGCGGGGCGCGGTCGTGGCCGGCCACTCCCCGGTGATCGACGACCTGCGGGACGCCGTCCTCGACGGGCTCGCCGAGATCACCCCGCGCGCCGGTGAGGTGCCGCTGCTGTCAACGGTGACCGCCGACTGGCTCGACACCGCGACCATGGACGCCGCGCACTGGTTCCGCAACCTGCGCCAGACGGTGCTGTTCGAACCGGCGATCCGCGCGCTGGCCGAGCAGGGCCACACGGTCTTCGTCGAGGTCAGCCCCCATCCGGTGCTGGGAGTGGCGCTGGCCGAGACCCTGGACGCCCTCGGCGGGCCGGCGACGGTCGTGACCGAGACGCTGCGCCGCCAGCACGGCGGCCTGGACCGCTTCGCCGTCTCGCTCTCCAGGCTGGCCACCCGCGGGGTGCCCGTCGACTGGTCGCCGCTGGTTCCCGGGACGGACGCCCGCCCGGTGGACCTGCCCACCTACCCCTTCCAGCGACGCCGCTACTGGCTCGACGGCGGCGGCGCACTGGCCGTCGGCTACGCGGTGGACGGCCTGGACGCGCTGGGCCTGACAGCGCAGGAGGGCGGCGCCGCGGCCGGCGGGAACGGATTGCTGACCCGGCTGGCCGGCGTCGAGGAGGCCGAGCGCGGGGAGCTGCTGCTGACACTGGTCCGGACGCAGGCCGCGACGGTGCTGGGGCACGACCCGGAGACGGTGGGCGCCGACCGGGCCTTCAAGGAGCTGGGCTTCGAGTCGCTCACCGCCGTCGACCTGCGCAACCGGCTGAACGCGGTCACGGGCCTGACCCTGCCGGCGACGCTGGTCTTCGACTTCCCGACACCGGCGGCGATCGCGGCGGAGCTCGCCGACCGGCTGGCGGACCGGCTTGCCGCTCTGGGCGACCTGACCGCCGGCCCCGACCCCGCCCACACCGCCCACGGCGCCGACGGCGTCGTTCCCGCCGCGGACCGCACCGGCGGGAACGGCTCGCGTCGTGCGGGGTCCGGGCTCTCCGCCGCGGCCAGCCTCGACCTGCTCGAGGCCGCGCTGCCCCGGCTCACGTCCGGGGCGGACCGGGTGCGGGTGCTGGCCCGCCTGCGCACGCTGGCCGCGTCGTGGGCCGACGGCGTCGAGACGGGCCCGGTCGACCTGGACGGCGAGCGGTCCGTCGGCACCGCCGCGGCCGGAGCCGGCGAAGCGGCGAGCCGGGCGCACCTCGACACGATCGACCTGGCCGCCGCCACCGACGAGGAGCTGTTCGCCCTGATGGACGACGCCGAAGGACAAGCCTGATGCCAGACGACGACAAGCTGCGGGAGTACCTGCGCCGGGCGCTCGGCGACGCGCAGGCCGCACGCAGGCGGGTCCACAGCCTCGAGGCGCGTGCCCGTGAACCACTCGCGATCATCGCCATGGCCTGCCGTTTCCCCGGCGGGGTTCACTCCCCGGAGGACCTGTGGGAGCTGGTCGAGCAGGGCCGCGACGCGGTGGGGCCGTGGCCGACGAACCGCGGCTGGGACGTGGAGGCGCTCTACGACCCGGACCCGGACCGGCCGGGCACCTCGTACACGCGCAGCGGGGGGTTCCTCCACGACGCCGGCGAGTTCGACGCGGCGTTCTTCGGGATCTCCCCGCGCGAGGCGCTGGCCACCGACCCGCAGCAGCGCCTGCTCCTGGAGACCGCCTGGGAGGTGCTGGAACGGGCCGGTGTCGACCCGACGTCGCTGCGAGGGAGCGCGACCGCGGTGTTCGCGGGGCTGGCGAACCAGGACTACCTGATCGGCATCGGCGAGATCCCCGCCGAGCTGGAGGGCCACGTCGCCGTCGGCAACCTCGGCAGCGTCGCGTCCGGCCGGATCGCCTACACCTTCGGCTTCGAGGGCCCGGCGGTCACCGTCGACACCGCCTGCTCCTCGTCCCTGGTCGCGCTGCACCTGGCCGGGCAGGCTCTGCGCGGGCGCGAATGCGACCTGGCGCTGGCCGGCGGGGTGACAGTGATGGCCACCCCCACCGGTTTCGTGGAGTTCTCCCGCCAGCGCGGGCTGGCCACGGACGGACGCTGCAAGGCGTTCGCCGGCGCGGCGGACGGCACCGGCTGGTCGGAGGGCGTCGGGCTGGTCGCGCTCGAGCGGCTCTCCGACGCCCAACGGCTCGGCCACCGGGTGCTGGCCGTCGTGCGGGGCTCGGCGGTCAACTCCGACGGCGCGTCCAACGGCCTGACCGCACCCAACGGGCCCGCGCAGCAGCGGGTGATCCGCGCGGCGCTGGCGGCGGCGCGTCTCGCCCCGTCCGACGTCGACCTGGTGGAGGCGCACGGCACCGGCACGACGCTGGGTGACCCGATCGAGGCGGGCGCCGTGCAGGCGGTGTACGGCCGGGACAGGCCCGCCGACCGGCCGTTGTGGCTGGGGGCGCTCAAGTCGAACATCGCGCACACCGCCGCGGCCTCCGGGGTGGCGGGTGTGATCAAGACGGTGATGGCCATCCGCGCCGGGGTGCTGCCGAAGACCCTGCACGTCGACACCCCGACGCCGCACGTCGACTGGGGCGACGGCGACGTCCGCCTGCTCACCGAGGCCCGGCCGTGGCCGAGCACAGGTGCTCCGCGCCGGGCCGGGGTGTCGTCGTTCGGCGTGAGTGGCACGAACGCCCACCTGATCCTGGAGCAGGCCCCCGAGAACCCCCCCGCCGCCACGGCGACGGGTTCGGGCGTGCCGGGCGAGGACGCCCGACCCGCGCGGCGGCCACCGGCACTGCCCTGGGTGATCTCCGCCTCGACGGTGCGGGCGCTGCCCGCCCAGGCACGGGCCCTCGCCGCGTGGCTGCGGACCGGCGTGGACGCCGACCCGCTCGACGTCGGGTACTCACTGGTGACCACCCGCGCCCGGCTGGCCCACCGGGCGGTCGTGGTGGCCGCTGACCGCGACGGCTACCTGGCCGCTCTGGACGCGCTGGCCGAGGGCCGCGCGACCACGGCCGTGGCGCGGGGCCTCGCACGCCGGGGCCCGACCGGCGCCGGGCCGGCCGCCGGGCCCGGGGGGCGCCTCGCGTTCCTGTTCACCGGGCAGGGCAGCCAGCGGGTCGGCATGGGGCGCGAGCTGTACTCGTGGTCGACGGTTTTCGCGCGGGCGTTCGACGAGGCCGCCGCGGAGCTCGACCGCCAGTTGGCGGACCACCACGAGGGGACCGCGCCGAAGCCGCTCGCCGAGGTCGTGTTCGGCGCCGGTCATCCCGGCCGGGTGGACGCCGACGCCGGGTCGGCGACCGGGCCGGCCGGTCTGCTGGACCAGACCGTGTACACCCAGGCCGGGCTGTTCGCGGTGGAAGTCGCCCTCTTCCGCCTGATGGAGAGCTGGGGGCTGCGGCCCGACTTCGTCGCCGGGCACTCGATCGGCGGGATCGCCGCCGCGCACGCCGCCGGGGTGCTGACCCTGCCCGACGCCGCGGCGCTGGTGGCGGCACGGGGCCGGCTGATGCAGGCCTGCCCGCCCGGCGGGGCGATGGTCGCGGTCGAGGCGAGCGAGGACGAGGTCCTCGCGGCACTCGCCGACCTGCCGGACGCCGGTGAGGACGTGGGCGGGTCGGGCGCCGGGGCGGGCGTGGGCATCGCCGCCGTCAACGGCCCGGACGCCGTCGTGCTCTCCGGCGACGAGGCGCCCGCCCTCGCGTTGGCCGCGGTGTTCGCGGACCGGGGTCGACGGACCCGCCGGCTGCGGGTCAGCCACGCGTTCCACTCGCATCGTCTCGACGGCATGATCGAGGAGTTCCACCGGATCGCCGACAAGATCGTTCTCTCCGAGCCCTCGGTGCCGGTCGTCTCCGACCTGACCGGGGAGCTGGCGGGCCCCGGGGAGCTGACGTCGGCGCGCTACTGGGCGGACCACGTGCGCCGACCGGTCCGGTTCGGGGCGGTCCTGGCCCGGCTGCGTGCCGCCGGGGTCACCCGCTTCCTCGAGGTGGGCCCGGACGGCGTCCTCACCGGGATGGCGCACGCCGCGCTGTCCCCGCGACCGGACTCCGCCGCGGACACAGGCGCCCGGGAGGTGGTGCTGGCTCCGGCGCTGCGCCGGGACCGGCCGGAGACGGCGACCCTGCTGGGCGGCGTCGGCCGCCTGTACGCGCACGGTGTCGCCGTGAACTGGCCGGCCCTGTTCGACGCGCTCACGGTCGCGGGCCCGGCCGCCGACGCCCCGCTCGGGCCACGACCGCGCACGCTCGACCTGCCCACCTATGCGTTCCAGCGGCGGCACTTCTGGCTGGCGGGCACAGCCGTCCGGTCCGCGCCCGCCGTCGGCGGCCCGCCCCTGGCGTCCGGGTCCGGCGACGCCGGGGACGACGCCGATGACGGTGCCGTCACCGACGTCGAGGTGTGGAGGGCCCGGCTGGCCGCGGTGGCGGGGCCGGACCGAGAGCTGCTGCTGCTGGAGCTCGTGGTCGGCGAGACGGCCGCCGCCCTCGGGCACGACACCCCCGAGGACGTCGAACCCGACCTGGCGTTCACCGAGCTGGGCCTGGACTCGCTGACCGGGCTGGAACTGCGCGACCGGCTGAGCGCGATCACCGGGCTGACGCTGCCCGGCGCCGCCGTCATCCACCATCCCACGCCGCGGGCCCTGGCCGAGGCCCTCGGCCGCCGGCTCGACGAGAGCGCGGCCGGCGCGCGGGCCGGCGGCACATCGGTGTTCGGAGCTCCCGCACCTCCCACCGCGGACGGGGCGGCGGCCGTCCCCGATCCCAGGTCCGGCGCGGTGGCTGCCGACGGCGCCGCGGTCCGCACCGCCGGGACGCCGGCGCCGACACCGACGCCGACGCCGACGCCGACGACAGGAGACGCCCGACCCAGCGCGCTCGCCGAGGTGTACCTCGGGCTGTGCGCGGCGGACCGAACGAACCAGGCGGCGGCGGTGCTGGTCGCGGCGTCGTCGGTCCGCGAACGCTTCGGCCGTGACGAGCGCGCCTCGCACGCCGGCGCGCCGGTCCGGCTCGCGCGGGGACCGGCCCGTCCCGGTCTTGTCTGCCTGCCCTCGCTGAGCGCGCTGTCCGGACCGCACGAGTACCTGCGCTTCGGCCGCTCCTTCCAGGGCACCCGTGACGTCTTCGTCGTGCCCGCACCGGGCTTCACCGACGGCACCCTGCTGCCCGACGCGTTGGACACGTTCGTGGACCTGCTGGTCGACGCGGTGGTGGCCGAGGTCGGCGGGGAGCCGTTTGCCGTGGTCGGCCGCTCCCTCGGCGGCTGCGTGGCGCACGCGGTGACGGCCGGCCTGGAGGATCGGGGCCTGCGCCCGGCGGGGCTCGTCATGGTCGACACCTATCCGACGGACGCCGCCGCGACCCCGGGCATGGAGTGGTGGCTGCCGTCCCTGATCCGCGGGATGCTCGCCCGCTCCGGGCAGTTCGACCTCTCGCTCAACGACACCAACCTGACAGCCATGGGCGGCTATCTGGAGGTGTTCGGGCCGTGGCAGCCACGTTCCGTCGCGACGCCGACGCTGCTGCTGCGCACCACCGAACCACTGCCCGGAATGCTGCCCGATTCCGACGACGACGCCACCGGCCCTGCCGGTTCCGCCCCGCGCCGGGACTGGCGTGCGTACTGGCCCCTGCCGCACGACGCGGTCGACGTCCCCGGCAATCACTTCTCGGTGCTGGAGGAGCACTCGGAGACGACCGCCGAGGCGGTACGCGCCTGGCTGGATCCGCTCGGCTGACCCGGCCCGCCCCCGGCCGCCCGCGGCCGGCCCGACGACCGACGACCGACCCATCCGACGACGAGAACGGCAGGCACACGATGGCCCACACGAGAGTGAAGGAACTGTACGAGCCCGGCACGCTCCCGCCCGCCGGCTCCGTACCCGAGCTGATGTACGCAGCGGTCATCCGTCAGGACCGCCTCGGCCCGCCCGACAAGGCGATCCGCACCGAGGTCGTGCCGGTGCCCGAGGTCGGCCGCGGCCAGGTCCTCGTCCACGTGATGGCCGCCGGCATCAACTACAACAACGTCTGGGCCTCCCTCGGCCGGCCCGTCGACGTGATCGCCGCACGGATGCGGCTCGGGGACCCGGTCGACTACCACATCGGCGGCTCCGAGGGTGCCGGCATCGTGTGGGCGGTCGGCGAGGGTGTCCGGCACGTCAAGGTCGGGGACGAGGTCGTGCTGACCAGCGCGCAGTGGGACGAGACCTCACCCGACATCCGGCTCGGCACCGACCCGATGGCGTCGTCGACCCAGCTCGCCTGGGGCTACGAGAGCAACTTCGGGACGTTCGCCCAGTACGCGCTGGCCGACGAGTACCAGTGCCTGCCCAAGCCCGCGGGGTTGGACTGGGTGGACGCCGCCAGCCTGATGTGCACCGGCGCGACCTCGTACCGGCAGCTGTGCGGCTGGCCCCCGCACGTGGTCGAGCCCGGGGACCCGGTGCTGATCTGGGGCGGCGCGGGCGGGCTGGGCTCGATGGCGATCCAGATCGTGCGCTACCGGGGCGGGCGCCCCGTCGCGGTGGTCTCCGACGAGGCGCGCGCCGAGCACTGCCGCCGCCTCGGCGCCGTCGGCACGATCAACCGCCGCGACTTCGACCACTGGGGCCGGCTGCCCTCGGTGGACGACACCGAGGCCTACCGCGGGTGGCTCGACGGCGCCAAGCGGTTCGGCGCGCAGATCTGGGAAGCGCTCGGTGAACGCCGCGCGCCCCGGCTGGTACTGGAGCACTCGGGTCAGGACACCCTGCCGACCTCGATGTACGTGTGCGCCACGGGGGGCATGGTGGCGATCTGCGGCGGCACGTCCGGCTACAACGGGGACCTGGACCTGCGCTACCTGTGGATGCGTCAGAAGCGCCTGCAGGGCTCGCACTTCGCCAGCCTGCGCGAGTGCCGGCAGGTCGTCGGTCTGGTCGCCGAGGGCGTCCTCGACCCCTGCCGGACCGTGATCGGCACGCTCGACGACGTCGGATACGCCCACCAGCTGCTGCACGACAACCGGCAGCCGCCCGGGAACCTCGTGGTCCGGATCAACTCCCTTCCCGACTGATCGGCGCCCCCGCGGCCCCTGACCGGGCCGCGATCCGCACCTGACCCCATCCCCTCACCTGTTGTACTCACCGCCTACGGAGGCAGACGTGACGCTCCCCTTCCGCTTCGGCACCGGCCTGCTGGAGATCCCGCGTGGCGAGGCGTGGACGACGACCGCGCGCCGCGCCGAGGAACTCGGCTACGACGTGCTGCTCGTGCCCGACCACATCGGGAACACGGCCCCGCTGCCCGCGCTGGTGGCGGCCGCGGCCGTCACCAAGCTGCGGCTGGGAACGCTCGTACTGAACACCGGCTTCTACAACCCCGTGCTGCTCGCCCGCGAGGTGGCGACCACCGACCAGGTCACCGGCGGACGCCTCGAACTGGGCCTGGGCACCGGTTACGTGCGCGAGGAGTTCGAGGCCCTCGGCCTGGAGCTGGGAACCGCCAGGGAACGCGTCGACCAGCTCGAGCGGACGCTCGCCACTCTGCGGACGGTTCTGGACAACCCCGAGTCCGTCCCGGCGCCCGCGCAGGAGCGCGTCCCGCTGCTGGTGGCCGGCAACGGCAACCGGGTGCTGCGGCTGGCCGCCGAACACGCCGACATCGTCGGCTTCCTGGGGATGGCCTTCTCCCCGGAGTCGCCCGGCGGGCTGCGGCTGATCTCGAACGCGACCTTCGCCGAGCGGGTGGCCTACTTCGCCGACGTGGTGGGCGAGCGGGACGCGCAGGTCGAACGCAACCTGCTGATCCAGGCAGTGATCATCACCGACGACCGGGATGCCGCCCTGCGGCACCTGCAGGCCACCCAGCTCCCCGTTCCACTGGAGGACCTGGACGACTCGCCGCTGCTGCTGATCGGTGACCTCGAGCAGGTCACCGACCGGGTCCGCGAGCTGCGGGACCGTTTCGGCATCTCCTACCTCACGGTGATCGAGCACTACCAGGAGGCCTTCGCCCCCGTGGTCGAGGCCCTGCGCGGGACCTGACCCCAGGACACCACCCTCCCGCCGCGGACCCGGCACACCTCGGATCCCGCGAGAGCCACACTTGCCGACGACAACCAAAGTTGTCATCGGCAGGCGTGGCGGCGCTCGCGGCCGGCGGCGGAAACCTAGGTTGTCGATGGTGCCGCGGGAAGGGGGGTGGACAGGCCGGGCCAGCGCTTGCGGGCCGCCTGCCGACTGATCCCGACCGCCCGGCCCACCTCGCCATAGGACGCACCGGCCGCGAGGGCCTCGCGAGCGACCCGCTCGACCCGGTCGGCGGTCTGCCGCCGCGCGGACTCGGCCGCCGCCAGCCGGGAAAGCCAGGCCTGCGCCGGCTCCGCCGCCCCACCGGCCGGCGGAGGAGACCCGGCGGCCGTCCCGGCCCCGGCGCCCACCAGCCCCTCCCCCGCCGTGTCCGCGCCGTCCGCCGGGCCGGTCACCAGGGGCTGCAGGCAGGGACCGAGCAGGCTGACCAGCCGGTCGACCGAGACCCGCTCGACCTCGGGGATGCGCAGCAGGTACCGGGTGACCAGCAGGCCGATCAGGACGGTCACGACCAGACCCGCCCGCAGCTCCACCTCCTCGCCGGTGAGCACGCCGGCGAGGAGGTCTCCCTTGGGATGGGCGAAGGCGCAGCGCACCGCCTCGGCGGCGGGGGCATGGGTCAGCATCGAGCGCAGGGCGGCGAGATTGGCCTCGGGGGCGTGCTCGATCTCGGCGATCATCACGGCCAGCATGCGCTCACCGAGGCCCTCCAACGGGCCCAGGACCGCCGCGCCGAACCCGACGTCGATCTCGGAGGCGACCTCGAAGAGCCCGGCCTTGGAGCCGAAGTGCTGCATGACAAGCGCGGGGTCCACCCCGGCACGCTGAGCCACCGCGCGGATCGTCGTCTGCTCGTAACCGTGCTCGGCGAACAACCCGCGCGCGGCGTCGAGGATGGCCAGCCTGGTGCGGGCGCGGCGGTCCCCGCGCCCCGTCGCCTGATCGGGGTCGACGACAAGCTCTGTGTCGGACGTCACAACGAACCTTTGCTCCACGGTCGTTGACCCATGTGTTGAGATCTATCTACGGTCTGTGAGTCTACAGGCGTCGAGCGAAAGTCTTCCCGGACAGCCTCGACCTGACCCAACACACCACCCCAGGAGACCCACGACATGCCATCCACGGAACCGGCCGCCCGGCCGGCCGGCGCCACCTCCCGGCGCCGCGCGCCCGCATGGCTCGTGGTGAGCGTGCTTGCCGCCGCCCAGTTCATGATCGCCGTCGACGCGACCATCGTGAACGTGCCGCTGCCGCAGATCGCCGCCGCCCTCGACATCACGAAGGAATCCGACCTGCAGTGGGTGGTGAACGCCTACCTGCTGGCGTTCGGGGGCTTCCTGCTGCTCGGCGGCAAGGCCGCCGACCGCTACGGCCGGCGCGCGGTCTTCACCCTCGGCGTCGGGTTGTTCGGAGTGGCCAGCCTGGTGGGCGGCCTGGCCCAGACCCCCGGCCTGCTCATCGCCGCCCGCGCCGCGCAGGGGCTCGGCGGGGCGCTCATGACACCCGCCGCGCTGAGCCTGCTGACCATCTCGTTCCCGGAGGGCGAGGAGCGGAACCGGGCGCTGGCCATCTTCGCGGCGGTGGCCGGCAGCGGTGGCGCCCTCGGCCTCGTACTCGGCGGCGTCCTCACCGACGGACTCGACTGGCGGTGGGTCTTCTTCGCGAACGCCCCGATCGCCGCGGTGGTGATCCTCCTGGCGCTGCGAGCCGTCGGCGAGAGCAGGGACGACGAGGCGGGCAGCTTCGACCTGGCCGGAGCAGTCACGGTCACCGGCGGCCTGGTCGCACTGGTCTACGCGCTGACCCAGGCCAACGACACGGGGTGGGCCACCGTCCAGACCGTCGGGCTGCTCACGGGGTCGGCGGTCCTGCTCGGCGCGTTCGCCGTGCTCCAGGCGCGAGGGAAGAACCCGATGATGCCGCCCCGGGTCATCGGGCGCCGCAGCGTCGCCGGCGCCGATCTCGGCATGGTCTTCGTCTACACCGCGACGGTCGGGGTGTTCTTCTTCCTCACCCTGTATCTGCAGCAGATCCACGGCTACTCCGCGATCAGGACCGGCTTCGCCTTCCTGCCCCTGTCCGCGGCGACCATGGCGGCCGGTGCCCAGGCACCCCGGCTGATGGCACGGTTCGGAGCGCGCCCGCTCGTCATCGGCGGGCTGCTCCTCATGGCCGCCGGCCTGCTGCTGGAGGCGCGGATCTCCCCCGACGGCGGGTACACGGGCGTCGTGCTGGGCCCGCTCCTGCTGGTCGGGGCCGGCACCGGGTTCGCCTTCGTCGCGATCACGGCGGCCGGAGTGGCCGGGGTCCCGCCGGAGGACGCCGGTATCGCGTCCGCGCTGGTGAACGCCGGCGGCCCACTCGGCGCGGCGCTGAGTCTCGCGATCTTCACCGCGATCGTCAACGCCAGGCTCGACGCGCTGCGCGGGTCGGTGACGGACCCCACCTCGCTGGCAGCGGCAACCACCAGCGGGTGGTCGTGGGCGCTCGTGACCGGGGCGGCCGTGGTCGCGCTGGGCGCGGTCATCTGCGGCCTGCTCATCCCGCGTACCCCGCGGGGTGCCACCACCGAGACCGCACCCGCGGTGACATCACCGGCCGGCGTCGCCTGAGCATGCGGCCATGACCCCGCCGCACACGTCCGGCGACCGCGCGGACCGCGTCTCAGACGTTCAACGAGACCGGCAGGTCCGCCCGGCCCGCCACCCGCAGCTTGCGGTACGTGCGAGTCAGATGCTGCTCGACCGTGCTGACCGTGATGAAGAGCCGACCGGCGATCTCCCGGTTGGTGTGACCGGCCGCGGCCAGGGTCGCCACCTGCAGCTCCGCCGCGCTCAGCACGTCCAGGCCGACACCACCGCCGGTGGCGGCACCGGCCTCGGGCCGGTCCGAGGCGATCCGGTCCGAGGCGAGGACGCCGGCCGTGGCCAGCGGACCGCCGGTGACGATCCGGCCGTCCGGCTCACCGGTGGACGGCTGCCCGTCCCACACGCCGCCGCCCAGCCCCGACTGCTCCGGACGCTCCAGGTGCGGATGTCCCGCGTGCCCCAGGTGCGCCGCGCCACCACCGCCCTGGGCCAGCAGCTGGCGATGCAGTGGAACGGCCTGACAGTCCGCGGCGATCATGGTCGCCCGCCGGGTGACCATGCGCGCCCGGTTCGCCTGCCCGAGCCTGCGGTACACGTTCGCCAGGTCGGCGAGCGCCGCCGCGATCTGCTGGCGGTCGCCGGATGTCTCCAGCATCTCCACGGCCTCGCGCAGCAACGCCATCCGGCGCCGCGGTTCCACCGCCGACGCCAGCGCGCGCAGCGCCATGCCCCTGCTGCGCCGGTGGTCGGACCCGGCCCGGTCCAGGTGTTCCTCCGCGAGCCGCAGCGCCGGCTCACCGCGACCGAGCCGCAGCAGCGCCGTGACCGCCTCCACCCGCCACGGGACGAAGGCGGGCAGGTCGAGCCCCCAGTCGCCCAGCAGGCGGCCGCAGGTCAGCAGATCGTCGAGGGCGGCGTGCGGCCGGCCGGCAGCGAGGTGGACCTGGCCACGCGCGTGGAGGAACTGCGCACCGAAACGAGTCTGGAACATGGCGTCGGGTACCGACATCTCACGGGGGTCGAGCGTGTCGTGCTCGCCCATCGCGGCGCTCGCGGCGAGCAGCACCGACAGGGGTCCGCCGACCGCGACCCCCCAGCTCCAGGCCGGGATGTGTGTCAGCGCGGCCTGTGCGAACCGGCGCGCGGCGGCCAGCTCCCCGCGGCGCAGCGCGACCTCCGCGCGGGCCGCGGCGAACAGCGCCTGCCAGGTCGGGGCGCCGCGCAGTTCGGCCTCCCGCAGCAACGAGTCGCACCACGACCGCGCGAGATCGGCCCGGTCCGCGTAGATCAGGACGTAGAGCGCCGTGTCCAGGGAGCAGAACGTCGCGTCGTCCAGCGGGGCCGCCTGCAGCACCCGCTCGGCGATATCGACCGCATCCGACTCACCGCCGCCGCCGCGCAGCAGTCTCGTCATGGCGGAGGCCACCGCGAGAGCCGGACCGGCGACGACCGACGGCGGGACGGAGCCGTGCGACCAGCCCGAGGGCCGGCCCAGATCCGCGATGACGCCCGGCTGCGTCACGCTGAGCCACTCCCAGGTGAGGTGTAACTCCGAGACCACCGCCGGCGAGAGCCCGGCCGCGGCGTGTTCGACATGACGCAGCACGTCCGCCGCCGTGTCGCAGCGCCCTTCCAGGATCAGGGGGCGGACCAGACCGATCGCCTCCTCGTCCGGAAGCTCACCGGCGCGCAGCGCGTCGACGAGCGGGGCGAGGTGACGGAAGGCAGCGCCGGGATTCGTCCGGAACTCCGCCCGCGCCCGCAGCAGGGTCACCGCCCGTCGCTGAGCCTCGTCCGCGCAGGCGGTCACCGCCAGCCCCAGGCAGGCCGCGGCGAACGCCACGTTGTCCGTGCGCAGGGACTCCTCGGCCGCCTTGCACAGGACGTCCAACGCCCACGGCTCGTCGGCGCGCCCGGCGGCCACCAGGTGGATCGCCAGGATGCCCGCGGCCGCGCCCTCCCGGTAGAGCAGCCGGGCCGCGCGCCGGTGCAGGGCCGCCCGCTCGTCCGTCGCCAGGTCGGCGAGCACCGCGGCCCGCGCGGCCGGATGCCGGAACCGTCCGGCGCACAGCAGGCCGGCCGCGCTCAGCGCGCCGAGGGCCGAGTCGGCCACCTCTGCCTCCGCGGCGACGAGCCGCCGCAACACCGCCGAGGAGTCGGACTCCTCGAGCACGGCCAGCGCCCGGGCGACCGCCAGCATGCGGGTGCCCCGGTGCGCGCAGGTCACGACGGCACGCGCGAAGACGCTGCCCGGCACCGGCTGGTCGGGGCACGTGGCACCCTCGTCGCCGAATCCCCGGGGGACCTGTCTGGACCCCTCCGGGAGCGTGTCCTCCAGCAGCGCCCTGACCAACAGGGGGTTGCCCCCCGAGAGCTCGTGCACCGCCGGGGCCAGCGAGGCGACCAGCTCGGACGGGGCGAGGGCGGCGACGATCCGGGCGACCCCGTCCAGGCTGAGCGGGCCGACCGGGACCTGGCACAGGGCGGGCTGCCGGAGCAGATCGGCGTACCAGGCCGTCCGGCTGCGGTCGATCTCCAGCAGCCCCTCGGACATGGTGAACACCATCAGCACCCTGGCCGAGGCGAGACGACCCGCCAGGTACAGCAGGCAGTCACGGGACGCGGCATCGACGAACTGCAGGTCGTCGACCGCGATGACGACCGGCGTACGCGCCGAAAGGTCGCGCAGCGTCTCACACAGCAACTGACGGACCTCGATACGCAGGTGGTCCGCCGCAGCCGCCTCGGTCTCACACGCCAGGGCGAGGGCGTCGACACGCAGCTGCGACCGAACGCGGTCGCGGTCGGCGGTCGGCAGCCCGCCGACGATCTGACGGAGCAGACCCAGGGAGTACTCGCTCTCCGCGCACACCCCGGCCCCCTCGAGCACGGTCGCACCGCTCGCGGTCGCGCGCGCCACGAAGGCGTGCAGAAGTTCCGTCTTCCCGACCCCGACCGGTCCCCCGATGACCGCGATGCCGCCGCCGCGTTCCTGGCAGTTGTCGACGAGCCGACCAAGCCGAGCCAGCTGCCCGGCACGCTCAACCAATGTCATGGAGACCCTCTGCGCTCTCGTCCGGCCTGACGATGAAGCCCCTGGCGAGGCACCGGAGGGGCTCCCGGTCCAGGAAAGGTCACGCCATACGCATCCGGCATTCCTCCATGTCGCGCCGGGACGATTACCCACTTCACCGATCGAAAAGCGTGGTCCCGTTCAGCATAATGACCCGAAGGTGGGCTCGATGTGCCTCCGTTGGGATCGACGATTCGGCAACGGCGCACAGGCGGCAACCCGCACCTTCGCACCACGGCGCATCGGTTCCACCCGGCGCAGGGCCAGGAGCTGGTATTTCCGTGGAAGGTAGCTGGACGGTCCGATGTTCGACCGCATCCGCGGAACACCGGCTCCGACACCTACGTGCCGGGAATCACACGCATCGTCGGTGCCCTCGCGGGCGTTCCCGATGCCCGCCCGGCCGCCGCGGCAGCAGGGACGATCACGGCCGAAGGCAGCCGGGCGCCGGCCAGCCGGAGGTGGCTCAGACCTCCGGGAGCGTGGCCGGGGGCAGGGAGACCGAACCGCGGCCGGGGACGGCGGCGAGCAACGCACGGGTATAGGGATGGTCGGGAGCGCGGAACACCGCTTCGGCGTCACCCGCCTCGACGATCCGGCCGTCCTTCATCACCAACAGTCGATCACTCACATGGTGGATGACGCCGAGATCGTGGGAAATGAACATCAGGGCCACGCCGAGATCCCGGCGCAGCGTCGTCAGCAGGTCGAGGATCTGCGCCTGGATTGAGACGTCGAGCGCGGAGACCGGCTCGTCGCAGACCAGCACCCGCGGCGACGGCGCGAGCGCACGAGCGATCGCGACCCGTTGCCGCTGCCCACCGGAAAGCTCGCGCGGACGCCGGGCGACCATCGCCGCGGGCAGACCGACCTGGTCGAGCAGCTCGGCGACGCGCGCGCGGCGCGCCTGGCCGCGGGGCACCCCCGCGACCTCCACGGCCTCACCCAGGATGCGCCCGACGGTGTGCCGGGGATCGAACGACCCGAGCGGGTCCTGGTAGACGGCCTGGATCTGGCGGCGCCGGTCCCGCCGCTCCCGCTCGGGCACGCCGCTCCACGGCAGGCCGCCGAACGTCACCACGCCCTCGTCCGGCTGCTGGAAGCCGAGCACGATGCGCGCCAGCGTGGTCTTGCCCGAACCGGACTCGCCGACCACGCCGACCGCCTCGCCCACCCGCAGCTGCAGGCTCGCCGCCAGCACGGCGTCCCGCCAGCCCCCGTCGGGCCGCCGGAAGCGCTTCGAGACCCCGGCCACGTCCAGCAGAAGCTCCCCCGGCTCCACGGCCCGCCAGCCGGGCACGGCGTCCGGGACGGGCCTGTCCGCGCGGACCGCGGCCGCCGGCACGGCGGCGCCGGACGCCGTGCCGGGCCCGGCGGTGTCGAAGGGATGCCAGCACAAGGCGAGATGGCCGCCGAGATCAGCCTCGGGAACGGGCAGCCGTTCACGGCACCGGTCGTCGCCCCGCGCGCACGACGCGGCGTAGGGGCAGCCGAGCGGCCCGGCGCCGGGGCGCCCGACCACAGCGGGCGACAGGCGTGCCCCCCTGGGGTGCAACGCGGGCACGGCCGCGAGCAGCGCCCGGGTGTAGGGGTGACGCGGCCGGTCGAGCACCGCCGTCGCCGGGCCGCTTTCCACGACAAGACCGGCGTACATCACCACGATGTGATCGGCCAGGCCGGCCACCACGGCCAGGTCGTGGCTGATCAGCAGAATGGCCGTGCCGTCGCCACGCAGCCGGTCGAGCAGCGCGAGGATCTGCCGCTGGACGGTGGCGTCGAGGGCCGTGGTCGGCTCGTCGGCCAGCAGCAGCCGCGGCCGGGCCGCGATCGCGGAGGCGATCAGGGCCCGTTGACGCAGGCCGCCGGAGAGCTGGTGCGGGTACTGGCCCACCCGCTGCCCGGGGTCGGGGACACCCACGTCGGCCAGCAGCGAGAGCACCCGCTCGGCCCGCCGGGACGGCTCGACGGTGCGGTGGGTCCGCAGCACCTCCCCGATCTCGGCGCCCACCCGGCGCAGCGGATCCAGCGAGACCAGGGCGTCCTGCAGGACCAGTCCGATGCCGGCGCCGCGCACCGCGCGCCAACGGCTCTCGGTCAACGCGGTGAGATCCAGCCCGTCGAAGGTCAGCGCGCGGGCCGTCACCCGCGATCGTGCCCCGGTCAGGCCGACGAGCGTACGGGCCGTGACGCTCTTGCCCGACCCGGACTCGCCGACGATCGCCAGGCACTGCCCGGCGGCCAGGGTGAACGAGGCGCCGCGCACGGCGCGCAACGGCTCGCCCTCGCCGGTGAAGGTGACGTCGAGGCCGTCGACGACGAGCAGCGGGGCCGGGTCCTTCTCCCGCGACCGCGTGGCACCGGCCGGAGCCGACAGGGCCGGTGCCACGGACGGAGGTTCGACCGCGCTCATGACCCGGACCTGCCCGCGAAACGGGTGCGCGCGTAGCCGCCGAGCACGTTGACCGCGAAGACCACCACCGTCAGCGTCGCGCCGGGGAAGACGGCGATCCACCATGCCGTGGAGAGGAAGTCACGGCCTTCGGCGAGCATCGAGCCCCATTCCGGATCGGGCGGCTCGGTGCCCAGGCCGAGGAAGCTGAGCACCGACGAGGAGACCAGCGCCGCACCGAAGCCGACGGTGGCCAGCACCAGCAGGGGGGTCAGGGTGTTCGGCACGACGTGCCGACGGATCAGCGTCGCGCGGGGCAGGCCGAGCCCGAGAGCCGCCTCGACGTAGCCGGAACGCCGCACGCCCAGCGCCTCCGCGCGCACCAGCCTGGCGTAGGGCGGCACCGAGGCGATCGCCACGGCCAGCGCCACGTTGCCGGTGCCCGCGCCGAGCACCGCCACGACGAGCAGCGCCAGCAGCAGGGCGGGCACCGCGAGCAGGACGTCGACGAGGCGCATGAGGACCCCGTCCGCGATCCGGCCGCCCAGCGCGGCGGTGAGCCCGAGCACGGCGCCGCCGCCGGCACCGAGCACCGTCGCGAACAGGCCGAGCAGCAGCGCGGGACGGGTGCCGTAGAGCACCCGGGTGTAGATGTCGCGCCCGAGTTGGTCGGTGCCGAACCAGTGGCCGCCGCCCGGGCCGAGCAGGGCGTCGACCGGAGCGGTGTCGTTGGGGGCATGCCCGGTGAACAGTCCCGGGGCGACGGCCACGGCGACGACCAACGCGACGACGACCGCCGCGGCGAGCACCACGGGACGCCCGGCGCGGCGCCGCCGGGCGCGGGCCGGCGCGAGCACGCCGAACCCGCCCGCCGCGGCGGAGGCGTCCAGCGCCGTCACGGCGCACCCGACACGGCGGACACGGTCATACGACGGCCTCCACGGTCCGGAGCCGGGGGTCGATGACCAGGTACAGCAGATCGACCACGGCGGAGATGATCACGAAGACGAACGCGGAGAGGACCACGACCGCCATCACCACGGGCATGTCGGCCGTGGTCACCGCCCGCAGCAGCAGCGAACCGACGCCGGGCCGGCCGAAGACCGTCTCGATCGGCACCACGCCGCCGATCAGCGTGCCCGTCAGCCAGCCGGTGAGGGTGACCGCGGGCACCGCCGCGTGCCGCAGCACGTGACGCAGCCGCACCGCGGTCTGGCTGAGGCCACGGGCCCGGGCGGTGACCACGAACGGCTGGGTGAGCGCGGCCTCCATGCCCTCGCGCAGCACCTGGGCCAGCATCCCGGCGATGGCCAGCGCGAGGGTGAGGGCCGGCAGGACGAGCGAGGACAGGTCCTGCGCCCCGGCGACCGGGAAGATCTGGAGCTGGAACGAGAACAGGGCGAGCAGCACGATCCCGACCCAGAAGCCCGGGGTGGAGACCGCGGTGAGCTCACCGGCCCAGGCCAGCGCCCGCAGCCAGGGCCAGCGCCCGGCTGTCGCCACCGCCGAGACCACCGCGAGGACCACGGCGATCCCGAGGGCGGCCAGCGCGAGCTGCACCGTCGGCCAGAGCTGGTCGCCGATCAGCCGGGAGACCGGCTGCTGCGACTGGTAGGACTCGCCGAGGTCCCCGCGTGCCAGCCCGCCGATGTAGCGCAGGTACTGCACGATCACAGGCCGGTCGAACCCGTAGTCCGCGCGGATGCGCGCCCGGACCTCCTCCGGGGCCTGGGACATCGGGCCGAGCAGGCGCTGCACGGGGTCTCCGGGCAGCGCCTGCAGGGCCGCGAAGGCGAGGGTGGCCGCGCCGAGCATCACCGCGACGGCCGCGAGCAGTCGCGCCACGATCGCGCGGGCCACCCGGCGCGGCATGCTCACGCCCGGTCCCGCCAGGCGTCGTACCAGCTCACCCAGGTGTTCGGGTCGAAGTCCAGACCGTTGATCCGGTCGGCGACCCCGAGCAGCGTGCTCGACACGTACAGCGGGACCGTCAGCGCCAGGTCGATCACCCGCTGCTGGGCCTGCCCGTAGACGTCGTCGCGCACGGCCTTGTCGAGGGTCGTGGCCCCGGTGTTCGTCCACTCGTCGAGCCGCGGGTCGGAGATGAACGACGCGTTCTGGCCGGCCGGGGGCAGGCTCGCGGTGTTGAAGAACAGCCGCAGCACGTCGGGCTCGAAGCGGGCCCACTGGAAGTCGAGGACGTGGTACGCGCCTTCCAGCGACTTGGTCTGCGACTCCCCGACCTCGATGACCGGGTGCGCCAGCTCGATCCCGACCTTCTTCAGGTCAGCCTGGATGGCCTGACCGAGCACGTCCCGCTGCTCGCGCACGTACTGGGCGGGCAGCGCCGGCCAGAGCACGGAGAGCCGCTGGCCGCCCTTGGTCCGGTACCCGTCGGCGTCCCGTCCGGTCCAGCCGGCCTCGTCCAGCAGGGAGTTGGCCTTGTCCTGGTCGAACGGCCAGGAGTTCTCCAGCTTGGCGTTGTACGAGGGGGTCGTCGGCGACAGCGGGCTCCAGGCCCGGTCGTACTCCCCGAAGTAGACGGTCTTGACGTCGGTCTCGATGTCGATCGCGAGCTGGAACGCCTGGCGGACGCGCAGGTCGTCGAACGGGGCCTTCCGGCTGTTGAGGTAGAGCGAGTACGGGGCTCCGGCGGCCTGCTGGCTGATCACCTCGAGCCCGGGTGTGCGGCGCACGGCCGCGACGTTCGTCGGCGCGATCGAGCGGGCCGCGTCGACCTGGCCACTGGTCAGGGCGCCAAGGCGGGTGGAGGCCTCCGGCAGCAGCCGGATCTCCAGGCGGTCCAGGTAGGCGGGGCCGCGATGCGCCGCAGTCTCCGGAGCCCAGTCGTAGTCCGGGTTCTTCACCAGGGTCAGGCCCTGGTTCTGGGTGATGGACTGAACGCTGAACGGACCGGTGCCCACCAGCGCCGGACCGCCGCCGCAGAACTTGTCCACGCTGTCGGCAAGCGCCTTCGGCGAGTAGAAGCCCAGGTACGCGGTGCTCGCCGCCTGCAGGAACGGAGCGAAGGGCTTCGAGAAGGAGATCTTCACCGTCAGCGGGTCGACCACCTCGACGCCCTTGTAGGGGCCGAGCAGGGCGATGGCGAACTGCGACTTGGTGTCCGCCGAGACGATGTGGTCGAAGTTGGCCTTGACCGCCTCGGCGTCGAACCGCGTGCCGTCGGTGAACGTCACGCCTTCGCGCAGGTGGAAGGTGTAGCTGGTCAGGTCATCCGCGACCTCCCATCGCGTGGCCAGCCACGGGTGGAACTTGCCGTCGATGTCCTCGAACACGAGCGAGTCGAAGACACCGCGCTGGATCTCTCCGGTGATGTCCTGGGGGCTGACGTGGATGTCGAAGCAGGCGGGGAACGTGTCGACGGCGTACGTCACGGTTCCACCCGCGACGGGCGTCGCCGAATCGTTACTCTCCGCATCTCCACCTGAACCGCAGGCGGTCAACAGGAGCGCGCCGCAGGCCGCGCCCGCGGCGAGGATCCGTACCGGTCCGAAAAAACGCATGAAGGTGCTCCGAGAGGAATTCCGAAAGAACGCGAACGGCTGGATGACGTGCGACGAACGACGGGAACCGGCGGTGGCCGGTGGCCGGGGTGACGGCCGGGTGACTCAGGCGGTGGCGGCGCCCGCCGTGACCTCTCTCGTGAGGGCCGCCGCGGGCCCGCGCGCGCCGCCCGAGGGCACCGGGGGCAGTCCCAGCCGCGTGCGCAGCGTCGTCCCGGCGGGGTCTGTGCGCAGGGCGCCCGCGGCACGCAGCGCGGGAGCGACGCTGTCGACGAACTGCGTGAGGCCGTCGAGGAGGCCCGCGGCCGCCGCGCCGGCCGCGCCGGCCAGGCGTACCGGCGGCACCAGGAGGAACCCGTCGGCGGCGCCGGCCCACACATCCCCGGCGATGTCGCGGGCGATGGTCTCGGCGGCGCCGACGAACGCGAATGTTCCGCCCGCTGACCCGTCGGCGGCCGCGGCACCGGCCGCACCCGCGCCGAGCACGAAGGACACCGCGGGCAGGACGAGCAGGTCCCCGGGAACCCGCCCGTGCAGCGCGAGGCGTTCGTGCAGGTCCGCGCGGAAGGCGATGCCGGCGTCGGGGCCCGCGTACGGGGTGATCACGACGTCCGCGACGGCGGCGGCGAGATCGCGCTGACGGCGGGCGTCCTCGCCGTCCCCCGCGGCGGCGACGAGCAGGACCGGCGGGCGGCCCTGCGGCGAGCGCGGGACGTTGAACCGACCGTCGATGTCGAAGTGCCGGCCGCGGTAGGTGAAGGATCCGGCCCGTGGGTCGGCGAGGAACGTGCCCGCGGCGGGATCCACCACCAGGTCCTCGTCGGCCCAGGAGCCGAACAGGCTCGCGGCGGCCGCCAGGAACTCGCGGGTGCGCTCGGCCCGGTCGACACCGAGAAGGCCGGGGCCGTGCCGGAAGTTCGCACCGGCCCGCTCGTCCAGGGTGGTGACGACGTTCCAGGCGGCCCGGCCCCCGGAGAGATGGTCGAGCGTCGCCAGCCTGCGGGCCACCGCGTAGGGCTCGCCGAACGTCGTGGTGGCCGTGGCTGCCAGGCCGAGTCCGTCGGTGACCGAGGCGAGCGCGGCCAGCAGCGTGAGCGGGTCCGGCCGGCCGGCGGCACCGGCCTGCTCCGTGTCGGGGTCGCCGGGCGTGGCAACCTCGTCGGCGGCGGGCAGCCGCAGGTCCTCCCCCAGCAGCAGGAAGTCGAACCCGCCCCGTTGCGCGGTCTGGGCGAACTGGACGTAGGTCCGGAAGTCGACAAGATCGCGCGCGCGCAGGGCGGCGGTCGGGGCGCCTGCGCCGGAGCTGGTCGGCGGGGCCGCGCTCAGGTCGGCGCTCGCGTGTACCGGGGCCGGGAACGCGACGGCGAGGTGTATCGGCGGGCGGGGCTGGGTCATCGGGATCTCCTCGCGGGTCAGGCCGGGCGGACCTCGGTCATGCGGCGACGAACCGGTTGGCCGGGTGCGGCAGGCCGAGCAGCCCGCGCAGCGTGTCGGCCTCGTAGGCCGAGCGGAACGCCCCCCGCCGCCGCAGCTCGGGGACGAGCAGGCGGGAGATGCCCTCGACGTCCGCGGCCGCGACGCCCGGGCGCAGGCGGAACCCGGTCAGCCCCGCGTCCCGCCATGCGAGCAGGAGGTCCGCGAGCTCGCCGGCCGTGCCGGCGAAGACCCGCGCGTCGGAGACCAGCGGGGTGCCCGCCAGGTCGTCCAGGCGCGCCTTGCGGTCGGCGGCGCGGGCCCCGTCCGCGTCGAGGAAGACGATCAGATCCCCGAAGATGTGCAGGGTCTGGTCACCGCGGCCGGCGGCGTCCTGCTCGAACCGGATCTCGTCGATGATCGGTCGGATGTGCTCGACCTCGTGCGGCGTCACGAAGACCACGTCGTAGGCACGGGCCGCCAGTCGGTAGGGAATCGTGACGTGTGCGAGCCCGACGACCACCGGTTGGCCCTGCGGCGGGCGCGGGACGGTCGCCGGACCCCGCACCCGCCAGTGCGAACCTTCCAGGTCGACGGGGTGCGTCCTGTTCCGGTCGATGTGGCGCCGGTCGAGGTGAGTCCCACCCCCGCCCGGGTCGGACCGGCGGCCGGCCGGGACCGCGCGGATCTCGGCGTCGTCCTCCACGCTGTCCCACAGCCGCCGCGCGGCCTCCACGAACTCGGCGGCCTCGTCGAAGACGTCCTTCATGAGCGCGAGGACCTCGGGGGCCTCGAGGTCGGCGACGGACAGCGGCGGGATCTCCCGGCGCCCGAAGTGACCGGCTTCGTGGTTGCGGCCGGCGCCCTGGGCGCGCCAGCCCGCTCGACCCGACGTGATGTGGTCCAGCGTCGCGATCGCGCTCGCGACCGCGAACGGCTCGGAGTGGGTGATCACGGTGCTCGGCGCGAGCCCGATGTGGCGCGTGTGCGGGGCGA
Source organism: Frankia sp. Hr75.2 (assembly GCF_949319125.1). NCBI lineage: Bacteria > Bacillati > Actinomycetota > Actinomycetes > Frankiales > Frankiaceae > Frankia > Frankia sp. Hr75.2. The sequence continues at coordinate 32,743 of NZ_CASGGV010000317.1, forward strand.
CCCGAGCGGCGAGCAGCACCGCGTCCAACCGCCCGCGGACCAGGTCCGTCCGGTCATCATGGCTGTGGAACTGCGTGGACTGCAGGATGAAGGCGTCCTCGAAGGTCACGAGGTCCAGCAGCCCTCGCTCGGCCTCACGGACGAGGTCGATCCAGTACCCGGCGGTGAACAGGCTGGCCGCCTGTGACTCGGGTGCCCGCCACGCCGCGGGATGCCAGCCGGCGCCGTCGAGCGCCACGGCCAGGTGCAGGGGTGGCGGTGCGGGCATGGGACCTCTTCCTGTGGGTGGCGCTGTTCCACCTACGCCCGGAGCTCTCTCCGGAACGCGCCGTCAGGATGATCATCCTTGCGTCGCCGACCGCCCCGGTACACCCGGCATCGCGCCCCCTACGACCCCTGTTTCCGGAGGTCGGGCCACTGCGCCCCCGTACCCGGTTTCACCGGGCCGGCCGCTCGGCGGGTTCGGGAACAGCCCCCGGCGGCCGGACCACGAGGATCCGGTCCGCCGGGGTGAACGGTTTCCCCGGCCGCGCGCCGCCGCTACTGTCCGGTTGGTGGCATACGCGAACGTCGACGGCCTTCGAATCGGCTACGACCTGATCGGCGACGGTGAGCGGACCTGGGTGCTGACGCCGGGTGGTCGCTTCCCCAAGGAGACCCCGGGTCTGCCGGAACTCGCCCGGGCACTCGCCGCTGACGGCAATCGGGTCCTGCTGTGGGACCGGCCGAACAGCGGCGGGTCCGATCTGCGCTTCACGGGTCCGAGCGAGCCGCGGATGCAGGCCGACACCCTCGCCGCGCTCCTGACGGAGCTCGACCTCGGGCCGGCGGTGCTCGCCGGCGCGACCGTGGGCTCCCACATCTCGCTACTCACCGCCGCGCATCACCCGGAGGTGGTCTCCGGCCTGTCCCTGTGGTGGATCAGTGGCGGCGTGATGGGCCTCATGATCCTCGCGAACGTCTACTACACGCCGGCCATCACGGCCGCGTGGACGACCGGCATGGACGCGGTGGCGGCGCTGCCCGACTGGGCCCCGCTGCTCGACCGGAACGAGCGGAACCGACGCCAGGTCCTTGATCAGGACAGGGAGGCCTTCCTCGCCACCATGCAGCGGTGGATGGCCGCCTACTGCCCGCGGCCCGGCGAGCAGGTGCAGGGCCTGCCCGACGAGCTCGCGCGCGCCATCACCGTCCCCGCCCTCGTGTTCCGCGGCGGCGCGAGTGATCCCTTCCACCCGCGGGCGACGTCGGAGGCGCTGGCCGGCCTGCTGCCGAACGCCCGGCTGGTCGAGCCCCCCTGGGGCGACCGCGAGTACCTCGACCGCCAGGCCGAACGGGAGAGCGCCGGCGGTCTGTTCGTCCGCTGGCCGCTGCTGGCCCCGGCACTGCGGGACTGGGCCCGCGAGGCTCTCGGCTGAGCCGGGGCCGGGAGTCAGGCGGGGCCGGGAGTCAGGACGTCGCGGCCTCGTCGGGGACCCAGAGGATGTTGCGGGCCCGGAGCAGGTCGACGACGCGCTCACCGTGCTGCTGGAGGAGCGAGACGAACGCGGCGTTGGCGCGCTCCCCGTCGCGCGCCCGCACGGCTCGGGAGACCGCCGTGATCCCCTTCTTCTGCGGGTCGATCGTGCCCGGCACCAGCTCGAAGAAGTTGCCGGGGATGATGCCGTTCATCTGCCGGCTCATCGCCTTCAGCCGCGACGACCGCGCGAGCGCGAAGATCTGGCGCAGGAACACCTCGTTCGCGTCCCGGACGGCGGTGGGATCGGTCGCGGCCCGCAACGCGCGCTCGGCTGTCTGCAGCCGGGCCAGCCCGTCGTCGTCGCCGCGTTCGGTGGCGCGCTGCGCGGCGTAGCCGTAGAGCAGGCCGATGAGCCCGTAGTGGTCGCGGACGGAGTTCTCGTCCAGGCCGTGGACGAACGCGCCGCGGTGCAGCTCGTTCGTCACCCAGCCCTCCTGGTCGAGGACGATGATGGCCTCGCGGACGGGAATCCGGCTCACCCCGAGATCCTCCGCGATCTCGTCCTGCCGGACATGGTCGCCCTGACACAGCTCACCGGAGAAGATCAGGTTCCGGATGTAGTCCGCCACCTGGGCGCCGCTGCTGCGCCGGTCGATCGCGGCACGCCGCTGCGTCGCGGTCGTGGTCGACGCGGCTCGACCTTGGGGAGGTATTGCGGGCTCCTTCGACGCGGCGGCGCCGCTGAAGGAGACACCTCCACCGCGTCACCCGGCGCCGAGGCGGCCGCAGCCCGTCGATCGTATCGATCGATCGGGGGCGCGGGCGAACCGCCCACCCGGCCCGCATGGCGAACCGGGTGGCCTGGCCAGTGCCTGGACCAGGGAGAACGGGTCGGGCAGCCGGGCGGCCGCCGGCCTACCGGAGCGCGGGAGCGAGCCGGCGCCACTGCTCGCGTGGAAAGGCCTTCGGGTCGGCGGTGAGAACCTGGACGCAGACGTGGTCGGCACCGGCGGCCCGGTGTTCGTCGACCCGGCGCCGGATCGCGTCCTCGTCCCCCCAGGCGATCAGGGCGTCGAAGAGCCGGTCGCTGGCGTCCGCGACGTCGTCGGTGAAGCCGAGCCTGCGGATGTTGTTCGCGTAGTTCGGCAGCCCCAGGTACCCGCGCAACCAGTCCCGGCCGATCGCGTGGGCCTCGTCGGCGTCGGTGGTGAGGATCACCGTCTGCTCGGGGAGCACGAGGGGCCCGGCTCCCAGGCTCTCGCGTGCCTGCCGGGTGTGCTCGGGCTTGACGTCCTCCCCGGTCTGAAGGACTCCGTTGCCCAATTTGGTCATGCGGCGAGTGCGGAGGTGAGGGCGTTGAAGTGGCTGGTTCGGGTTCGTCCGATCGGGGTGTCGGTCCACCAGCCGTGGAGGCGGACGAGGTTGATCGCGGTCGCGGCGAAGACGTGGGCGAGATGGTTCTTGGGCAGGCCGTGGTAGCGGGCGTGGCGGATACCGGTGGTGGCGGTGGCCTGGTGCATGGTTCCCTCGACGCCGGCCCGGAGGTCGTAGCGCTTCTTCCACGCGTCGGTGGCCTGCTCGGCGCGGAGCCGTTCAAGCAGTTCGTGCTGGTCGCGGGGACGCAGGGTGAGCTTGCGGGCCGCGGTCGCCGAGGAGGTGCAGCGGGCGCGCAGCGAGCAGGGCAGGCAGTCCACCCTGCGGAAATCGACCTTCAGGACGGGTTTCCCTCGGGCCTTCTCGGTTCGCCAGGTGCTGCTGGCGGCGCCGTTCGGGCAGGTGGCCTGCTGTCGGTCCCAGTCGATGGTGAAGTCGGTGTGATCGAAGGCGCCGGGGGTGCGTGCCTGCCAGGAGGTGTTCACTCCGAGCGGGCCGACCAGTTCGACGCCATGCTCGGCCGCGCTGGTCAGGAACAGATCGGTGGAGGTGTAGCCGGTGTCGACGGCGTGTTCGGCGGGCAGCAGACCACGGCTGGCGAGGTGGGCGTGCACGACAGGGGTCGTCTCCTGGTCGGTGACGGTGGCGTCGGTGGTCTCCACGTTGGTGATCATGTGTGGGGTGTCGTCGTCGCAGGTCTCGGTGAGGTGGACCTTGTAGCCGACCCAGCCAGACCCGCGTTTGATCCCGTAGCGTGCGTCAAGGTCATAGGGAGAGGCCAGCCGGCGTCTGCCCGGCGGGAGGTCCTTGTCCTCCCGCCAGGCCACCTCCGTCCCGGTGCGGTGGTACTGCTGGACCCACGCGACGCGCAGGACGTCGATCGCGGGGATCTCGCGCAGCCAGGCCGGCGCGTCGGGAGCGCCGACTGCCGTGAGCAGGGTGAACCCGTCCCGGCCGATCATGACGGCCAGCTCGGCGCGGCCCGACGCCGACCCCGGCAGCCGGTAGGACTCCACCCGCGCCGCATAGCGACGGTCCCAACCGGGCTCGACGACCCCGGCCAGCCAGCCAGGGGCCGCCGCGGCCAGCGCCTCAAGCGCCCCACGCATCGTCTCACCGACGAACTCGAGCCGGTTGAGCGAGCGCACCGCGGCCAGCACATGGGTGGAATCGGTGCGGGCCCGCCCGCCCGCGCGCAGCAGCCCGAGGTCCGACAGCCGCGCGAGCAGCAGGTCCAGAACCTTCTCCTCCAGACCATGTTCCACGAGCCGGACCCGGAACCCGCTCAGCACGGAGAAGTCGAAACCCGGGTCGTCGAGACCGAGGCCAAGCGCGTACTTCCAGTCGATCCGCCCCCGGACCTGCTCCGCAGCCTGCCGGTCAGTGAGGTTCTCGGCGAACTGCAACACCGAGACCAGCGCCAACTGGCCCGGCGAACAGCCCGGCCGGCCCCGGGTCGCGAACGCCGACACGAACTCCTCGTCGCCGAACAACTCCCCGATCTCGTCGCGCACCCGGATCGCCAGAGCACCCCGCGGGAACGCCGCCCGCGCGACCCGCGCGGTCATCTCGGGAACCTCCGGCCACGGCTGTGGCTGCAACGACACCGCACACCTCACCAGACAGACAGGGACATCGCCTACCGTGCAGCCATCATCGCCCACAGCGAGGAACGCATTGGGCAACGGAGTCCTGAAGGACGGGGCCTGCGCGCCACGTTTTCCCGGTCACCGATTCTCGCGCGTGGCGCTCCCCCCGGCCAGGCGACGAGCGGACCGCACACGTCGACCAGCGCGGCCGTCGGGGCGAAGTCCACGGGCACCTCGATCACGTGGACACCCGGCCGGGCCAGCGCGGTGGCAAGGTGGTCGCGGTGCTGCGCGGCCGACCGCGGGGCGCCGCCGTCGCCCCACACCTCGACCACCAGGGTGCCGACGAGGCGCGACGCCCACTCGACCAGGGCGGCGACGGCCCCGTCCCGGGGCGGGGTGTCGACGACGGCCACCCCGACGCCGCCCGTGCGCAGGACGGCGCCGAGCGCCCCGGCGACCGCGACGCCCGCGCTGCCGGCCGCGGGGACCCGCGCGCTACCGAGCCGCGTCGTCGGCAGCGCGCGCGCCAGCCACATCGCGGCCCTCCCGGGCTCGGTCCAGACCGCCGCTTCCCCGGGGAGGACCGCCGCGACGTCGGCCGCCGCGCGGGCCGGGTTGAGCGGGGCGTCCTCGCGCCCGTACAGCGGCTGGACCACCGCCGCGAGCTCGCGGTAGAGCCGCGGTCGCGCAGCGCCCACCGCGGTCCTGGAGCGAACGCCGACCGCCCCCCGGACGAGGTCGTCCAGGCCCAGGTGGAGCAGTTGTTCCGGGCGCACGCCGGCCGCGCGCAGCAGGGCTTCGGGGCACTCGTCTGCGTCCACGCCGACGGCGGCCACGAGGCCCGTCGCCACCGCCCCAGCCCCGGCCCCGGCCCCGGCCAGGGCCAGGTCCCGTTCCTGCAGGCATCCGGTACCCAGGTGGAACGGGCTGTCCCAGCGGAAGAGCCCCTTGGCCGTGAAGGTGTTGAGGACCCCCAGGCCGGTCGCTTCGGCGAAGGAGCGCAGCGCGTCCTGCGCCCCTGCCCGGACGACGCCGCGGCCGGCCAGGACGAGGTCGACGTCGAATCGGCCGGCACCGGGCGCCGGGGGCGCGGTGTCGCCGTCGAACGTGGCCAGGCGGGCCGCCAGGGACGGGTCACACCCGGCACCGGCGGGCGTGGCGGACCCGTCCGCCCCGTCCGCCACTGCCGGCGTGACCGGCGCGGCCGGGTCGAACCCGAGCCGGACGCTCAGGGTCCCCCGGCCGCGCCGGCGGGCGTCCCTCACCAGGGTCTCCAGGTCGGCGGGAGCCCCTGCCGGCACGGGCTCCCGCCTGGCGGCCGGGACGGGCCGGGAGACGAGGGTGAGCACGTCCCGGTCGAGAACCGCGCCGAGCCCGCCGCCCATCGTCCCCTCGGCCTCGGCGACGAGCCGGGCGCTGGCGAGGTCGGGTGCCACATGGAGCCGAATCCCGGGAACGTCGCCGGCCGTCGGGCCGGTGGGTGGGCAGAGCAGGTACCCGACGCCGAGGCGTCGCAGCAGGTCCCCCAGCGACATCCCAACTCCCGCGACACTGCTAGGATAATTTATACAAAATCATAGAAGGTTGATGTCGGGCCGTCGACCACCGCTACCGGTGGCTGTCACAGCGACGGCCGGCCACGCGATCCCGGCGGCCACCGGGGCCCGCGGACACGGAAGGGAGGGCGGATCCCGTGGACGACCGCCTCAGAGATCACTCCAGCCCTCGTGCCGGTCGGCCCTCGCCGGCTGCCGGCCGAGACGCAGCGGAGAGAGCGGAGCGTCGCGCATGAGCAGACGGCTCGACGACTCGCTGACCTCCCAGAGCCGCCGCCGCCACCGGTTGGCGGCCGATCCGGGCATGTCCAGCGCCTTCTCCAGATCGGCCCAGGCCACCCAGTTCGGGATCGCCCAGACGAGCACACACTCCGAATCGTCGGCCAACGCAGTCCTGAATGCGCCGACGAGCTGCCAGCCATGCCCCGCATAGACGGGAACCGCTTCCTCCGCGATGATCGACAGAAAACTTGCCGCCGTACCGCGCGGTACCCTGACCATCTCATGGGCGTAGACCTCGCCCCGCACACCCGCCACGCAAAGCTCCGAGATCGTCCGGGACCACGGGGCGGGAATCAGTACACGGTCGAGTCCGCCGGAGCGGTACTCAGCGGCCTCCTGCCACCATTTCTCCAGCTTTGGATCCTGGAACGACGCGCTCGATGTCTCGTGCCGCAGACCCGCTGCCAGCCCGTCGAAACCGTCCTCCTCCCAGAGGTTGACGACCTGTGGCCACCGGCCGGTCGTCCCCACGACTCCCCATACCCCATAGCACAGCTGGTTGCGCTCCTCCTGTGCTATCGGACTCCAGTTCGCCGTCATATGGTGGACGTAGTTCGCGCGGTTCGCGCCTTTGATGTCGATGAACTCATGCGTGTAAACCTTGGTGTTCACGGCCAGCAACCCTCCGGCGCCTTCTCGGCAATGTCGGATGCGTGGGCGCCGTTTTCAGCAGTACCATATAGAGCGGAACCGATCAACACCATGAATTCGCCGCCAGTCGTGCGCACCGGGCCGACCCCAGAGGAAGCAGCGGCCGCCACGGAACATGTTTTCAGCCCCGCTGGCGGCCCCGGCGGACCGCCGTCCGAACATTCGGGAGGTTCGATGAGCTCGCCGTTCACCGAGGAGCGCGAGGAACTGCGCGCGGCCGTACGCTCCTTCCTCGAGGACTCGTCGTCGGAGCACGCGGTACGCACCCAGATGGAGACCACCTCCGGCTATGACCCCGCGGTGTGGGCCGTGTTGGCGCAGCAACTCGGCCTGCCGGGTCTGGCCATTCCCGAGGAGTACGGCGGGGCCGGGTTCGGCTTCGCGGAGCTGGCGGTCGTCTTCGAGGAGATGTGCCGCGTCCTGTTCTGCGGGCCCTTCCTCGCCACGGTGACGGCAGGCCAGGCCATCCTCGCCACGGGTGACACCGCCGCCTGCGCCGATCTGCTCCCCGGCATCGCCGGCGGCCGGCGGATCGCCACGCTCGCCGTCACCGAGGCGGACGGCCGCTGGGAGGAGGACGCCCTGCGGACCCGGGCGACACGGGCCGGCGAGAGCTGGCGCCTGGACGGCACCAAGATGTTCGTGCTCGACGGGTGCTCCACCGACCTGCTCGTGATCGCGGCCCGCACACCGGCCGGGACAGGCCTGTTCGCGGTCGACGCGACGGCGGCCGGGCTTCGGCGCACGCCGCTCGCGACGCTGGACCAGACCCGCCGGCAGGCCCGGTTGGACCTCGACGCGGTGGACGCCCGGTTGCTCGGCTCGGACGGCGCGGGCTGGGCCGCCGTGGAGCAGGGCTTCCAGCGTGCCCTCGTCGCCCTCGCGGCGGAGCAGACGGGGGGCGCCGCCCGGGTGCTGGAGATGGCTGTCGGGTACGCGCGGTCGAGGATGCAGTTCGGCCGCCCGATCGGGTCCTTCCAGGCCGTCAAGCACAAGTGCGCCGATGTGCTGATCGAGGTCGAGTCCGCCCGGTCCGCCGCGTATGAGGCCGCGGCGGCCGCGGCGGGCGACCCCGAGCTGCCACTCGTCGCCAGCCTCGCGGCGGCCTACTGCTCCGACGCCTACCTGCATGCCGCGGCGGAGAACATCCAGATCCACGGCGGGATCGGCTTCACCTGGGAGCACCCGGCCCATCTGTACTTCAAGCGGGCGTCCAGCGCCCGGCTGATGTTCGGCGACCCGGCGCAGCACCGCGAACGGGTCGCGCGGCTCCTCCCGGTCTAGAAGGCTTGGGCGGGCGAAGCCGCGAAGGATGGGTCAAGTTCGGGGCG